>CAYYBL010000001.1:0-90362 GCA_964470175.1 uncultured Lachnospiraceae bacterium
CTGATTATTCACAATCTTTTGTGGAGATAGTACAACATTGTCTGAAATATCTTCATTATCATTATCTGACTGTAAATAATTTACTACATAACTTAAATCTGCTCTCTTTGCATAATAGAAATTAATTATATTTCCTGATAACTGTACTGTTATTGTTTGACTAGTAGGGTCTACCTTATCGTATCCATCTATATCTACTGCTGTTTCTGTCACTTCTTCTAAGTACGTTTTATTATTTACTGTTTTAGCTGCATGAAGCACGTTATTTGTTGTTTGTTCTAAATAATTTACTGTATAACTTAAATCCGTTCTCTTTGTGTAGTAGAAATTAATTATATTTCCAGATAACTGTACTGTTATTGTTTGACTAGTTGGATTTACTTTGTTATATCCATCTATATCTATCGCAGTTTCTGTTATTTCTTCCAAGTACGTTTTTCCATTTACAGTCTTTGCTTCGCTAAGTACCGCATTAGTTGTTTGCTCTAGATAATTTACTGTATAACTTAAATCTGCCCTCTTTGTATAGTAGAAATTGATGATATTTCCTGATGCCTGTATCGTTATAGTTTGACTAGTTGGCTCTACTTTATTATATCCTTCTATATCTACTGCTGTTTCTGTTACTTCTTCTAAATATGTTTTATTATTTACTGTCTTAGCTTCACGAAGCACGTTGTTAGTTGTTTGTTCTAAATAATTTACTGTATAACTTAAATCTGTTCTCTTTGTGTAGTAGAAATTAATAACATTTCCAGATAACTGCACTGTTATTGTTTGACTAGTTGGAGCCACTTTATTGTATCCATCTATATCTACTGCATTTTCTGTTATTTCTTCTAAGTATGTTCTTCCATTTACGGTCTTTGCAGTCGCAAGCACAGCATTAGTTGTTTGTTCTAAATAATTTACTGTATAACTTAAATCTGTTCTCTTTGTATAATATATCGTTATTACATTTTGATTATTATCATTTCCTATAGTAAGTCGTGTTGGAGATATTGTGTCAACATTATAACCATCTATATTCTTAATATCCTCCACGGCTTCACTTGAAACTATTTCACTTCCATATACTTGACCACCTACAACAACACTTTCTTTTAATACCGTATTATTCGTATCATCATTATCGCCATCTTTTTCCAAGAATTTTACAGTATAGCTTAAACCAGTTCTTCTTACGTAATAGAAATTAATAATATTACCTGATACTTGTACCCTTATTGTTTGACTAGTTGGATCTACTTTATCGTATCCATCTATATCTACTGCTGTTTCTGTCACTTCTTCTAAGTACGTTTTATTATTTACTGTTTTAGCTGCATGAAGCACGTTATTTGTTGTTTGTTCTAAATAATTTACTGTATAACTTAAATCCGTTCTCTTTGTGTAGTAGAAATTAATTATATTTCCAGATAACTGTACTGTTATTGTTTGACTAGTTGGATTTACTTTGTTATATCCATCTATATCTATCGCAGTTTCTGTTATTTCTTCCAAGTACGTTTTTCCATTTACAGTCTTTGCTTCGCTAAGTACCGCATTAGTTGTTTGTTCTAAATAATTTACTGTATAACTTAAATCTGTTCTCTTTGTATAATATATCGTTATTACATTTTGATTATTATCATTTCCTATAGTAAGTCGTGTTGGAGATATTGTGTCAACATTATAACCATCTATATTCTTAATATCCTCCACGGCTTCACTTGAAACTATTTCACTTCCATATACTTGACCACCTACAACAACACTTTCTTTTAATACCGTATTATTCGTATCATCATTATCGCCATCTTTTTCCAAGAATTTTACAGTATAGCTTAAACCAGTTCTTCTTACGTAATAGAAATTAATAATATTACCTGATACTTGTACCCTTATTGTTTGACTAGTTGGATCTACTTTATCGTATCCATCTATATCTACTGCTGTTTCTGTCACTTCTTCTAAGTACGTTTTATTATTTACTGTTTTAGCTGCATGAAGCACGTTATTTGTTGTTTGTTCTAGATAATTTACTGTATAGCTCAAGTCTGTTCTCTTTGTATAATAGAAATTAATTATATTTCCTGATATTTGTATTGTTATTGTTTGACTAGTTGGTGCAACTTTATCATATCCCTCTATATCTATTGCTGTTTCTGTTATTTCTTCCAAGTATGTTTTTCCATTTACAGTCTTTGCTTCGCTAAGTACCGTATTTGTTGTTTGCTCTAAATAATTTACTGTATAACTTAAATCTGCCCTCTTTGTATAGTAGAAATTAATTATATTTCCTGATGCCTGTATCGTTATAGTTTGACTAGTTGGCTCCACTTTATTATATCCATCTATATCTACTGCTGTTTCTGTCACTTCCTCTAAATATGTTTTATTATTTACTGTTTTCGCTGTCCTAAGCACTGCACTTGTTGTTTGTTCTAAATAATTTACTGTATAACTTAAATCTGTCCTCTTTGTATAATATATCGTTATAATATTTTGATTATTATTGGTTCCTATAGTAAGCCTTTCTGGAGATATCGAGTCAACATTATAACCATCTATTTCTTTAATATCCTCCACAGCTTCACTTGAAACTATTTCACTTCCATAGATTTGACCACCTACAACAACATCTGCTTTTATTACATTATTATTTGAATCATCATTATCACCATCTTTTTCTAAGAATTTTACTGTGTATGATAGATTTGAAATCTTTTCATAATAAATAATAATTTTATTATGATTATTATCATCCGTAATTTCAAGTGTTGTCGTTGGTTTTGTACTATGTACACTATAACCTAATATTTCTACTACTTCGCTAGAAACATCAATAATATCACCAATATTCTGATTTTGTACTACTTTAATTGTACCTAATACATTATTATTTGAATCATTATCATCGCCATCGTATTCTAAATACTGTACACTATATGAAATTCCTTCTAGCCTTGTATAATATACATTTATTACATTTAAAGAATCATCTGCATCAATTACCAATGATACTGGCGTAACATTTCTAACAGTAAATCCTTCTATAGGCATAGCTTCACTTGCACCATTAATAATCGTACCAAATACTTGATTTGTAACAGTCTTCGCAGGGCTCAAAACATCCCCACTTGTTGCATCAAGATAGTTAACCGTATACTTCAAATCATTTCTCTTTGTATAATATATAGAAATAATATTTTGAGAATTATCATTACTAATAATTATGCTTTCTGGAGAATATGAATCAAATATATATCCATTAATATCTATTTTTTCATTTTCTGCATAAATGGTATCTCCAACTGTTTGATCATTTACTGCTTTAATAGTTGTTATAAGTTCATTTGTATCTTTGTCTAAATATTTAACAAAATATTTTATTCCTTCTTCTTCTACATAGTATAAATTGATAACATTTTGTGTATTGTCTACATCCAACTCAATATAATTCTTATCAGAAGAATCATACCTATAGCCTGATATAGGGATGACTACATCTTCTGCAAGTATAATATCTCCATAAATTTGATTTGTTACTGTAGATGATGGACTAAGTATATTATTTGTATTTTTTTCAAGATAATTTACAGTATATGATAAATCATTTCTTCTGGTATAGAATAAATTTATATAGTTATCTCCCTCTCCAACAATAATTGAATCTTTGTCAGAAGAATCATATACAAATCCTATTATGCTAATCTTCTCATCTTCAGCATTTATAACTTCACCATATGTTCCATGTTCAACTTCTTTAGGAGTAGCAATAGGCTGATAAGTATCCTTTTCATAGTAATTTATATAATATGTCAAACTATCACTACTTATGTAATAGATATTCATTACATTCAAAGAATTGTTTTCTGAAATAGTCAAAGAACTTGGATCAGCCATATAAAAATCATATCCAACTATAGTTTCAACATATCTTTCGTATGATATTTCATTATTTAATATTTGATTCAACTCTACTTTTTGATCAAAAAGTACCTCATCTGTACCATGTTCCAAATAATTCACTGTAAGTGTATATTCAGTAGTTTTAGTATAGTATAGATTAATTACATTTTGAGAATCATCTTCACCTACCACAAGTAAAGTTGGTGTTGCATAATCAAACTCATATCCATCAATTGGTATTATTTCATCATATGCACGTACTTCTTTACCTAATAAAATTTCCGTCTTTTCAACAGGTGTATGGATCTGATTCGAAGTACCCTTTTCAAAGAAATTAACTGTATACTTCTGATTTCCTTTTCTCTCATAATATAAATTAAATATATTATTTGCAGAGCTCGTACCTATAATTATAGACTCTGGAGTGACAGATACAAATCTATATCCATCAATTGTTGAACTTTCAAGTGATGTTACTTCTGTTGCTAGTACCTCATCACCAAATGTTTGATTTCCAACAACCATATCAGGTTTTATTAATTCATCTGTATCATTGTCAAGATATTTTACCGTATATGTCAAGTCTGAATCTAAAAGATAATATATTTCTATAATATTTAAATCTGAATTTCCTCCTATTATAAGAGTTTCCGGTGTTAGCGAATAATAAGTATACCCTGGAATATCAATTACTTCTGTTGAAGAATCTATCTCTGTCATAAACGTTTGATTCTCAACAATTTTCGAATCAAATATTTCCTCTAATGAAACCTTATTTATATACCTTACTGTATATTTTAAATCCGTTTTTATATTATAATAAATCTTAATAACATTCTGTTCACTATTATCTCCAAGTACTATTGATTCATGCTCAGTATGACTATAATTATAACCATTTATTTCCACAACTTCATTTGAACATAAAATAGTACTTCCTGATATCTGATTATTTTTTACTACAGGTGTTGCAATCTGATCTAATGTATCATTATCATAAAATTCAACTGTATAATATACTCTTGGTTTTTCAGTATAATATAGCTTAATTACGTTTGATTCCAAATCTGTTGTAATTACTAATATCTCTGGTGTTAATGATGAAAACTCATATCCAATAATATTTCCCTTTGCTTCTCTTTCTTCATCAGAATCAATTATATCTCCTAACTGATTTCCTAAAACCTCTTTTTCTGTATCAATTGCATTTCCTTCTGTATCAAGATATTGCACTCTATAGCTCAAATTATTGATATCAAGATAGTATAAAGTGATTACATTTTGTGATTCATCAACTCCTATAGTAAGTGTTTCTGGATTACTCTTATAGTATATATATCCATCTATATTTATGACATTAGCTGAGCCTTCTGTCATATAAATTATAGTTCCAAATGTTTGATTTTCTACTACAACAGAATCTGCAATAGTTGCATCTGTAACTGCATCTTTATAATTAATTGTGTAACTTAGGTTTGTCAAAGGCTTGTAATAGAATATTATTAGGTTTTCATTACTATTTGATGATATTACAATACTATCTTCTGGATCACTATGATCAAATTCATATCCTTCTATTTCAACTTTATATTCATCTGTTATAGGAAATACACTTGATGCGACCAATTTCTTTCCTATAATAACATCATCCATAAGTTGTGTCTCATCACCAGATGTCATATCTATATATCTTGCCCTACATGTTATACCCATATCTTCTTCATAATATAAATTCAATACATTTGAACTATTATCTGTTCCGATTATAACCATATCAGGTTCTGAACTAGCATAATTGTATTTTATAGTTTCATTGTATTCATTAACTATATTTATATAGTCTGAATCTATATTATCATCGTAATCATATGGTGTATACTCTCTTTCAAATGCAAGACCTGTAACAGTCACAGAATCTTTCAATTCATTATCATTAATATCAAGAAAATTAATTGTACAAGTTAAATCATTTCTCCTGTTATAGTGAACTTCAATAACATTATGTGATGTGTCATAGCTTACAACTAAAGATACTGGAACAACTGGATTTTCTTCTACTAAAGTAAATCCATCAATCGGTGCTCTTAAAGTTGTATTATATGGTGCTTCACTCAAAGCATTATTTATTGCTGTTTCATCTAAAACTGTTCCTATTGTTACATCTTTAATAACTACTTCTTCTTTTATTTCATATTTTTCCTCTTCAATTACTCCTCCTTCATTATTCACTATATACTCATAATACTTTATTGTAACATCTGAAACACTTCCATTTAACCAGTTTGCCACGTATTCCTTGTTTCCATACTCGCCTTTAAGTATCACATAATCTGTTTGTGGTGTCGTACCATTACTTCCTGTCCATCCTTCAAAAATATCATACACGCCTGTTATATTATCTAATCGTGTTGGATTTGGTATTGTCACATCAGATGAATTATATACGTAGTAAGCAGGTGCATCATCAGGCAATTCTCCACCACTTGTATCATATGTAATACTATATTTTGCAACTAAATCATGTGAACTTGTACTATTAGTTGGAAATTCCGTAATCTCATTGCTATTATCTGATAAATCAAGCCATACTTTTCCAACATCATTACCATCCACAAGTTCAAGTAAAATAGAAGAATCATTGGTTTTCTTTGGCGTATATATCTCACTTAAATCAAATGTATCATCTAGTGCACCTTCAAACATCATAACATTTTCAAATGTAAAGTCGCTTAAGTCAAGAAAAACTAATTTTTCACATCCCATAAGCATATTTCTAATATCTATTAGCTTATCTGTTTGTCTATCTGGATCTCTTCCAATTATCTTATATCCACTAATTTCCAAGTCTTCTGTTGATGAATCAATTACTGTTTCACCCATCAAGCTTACTACTTTATTTGTGCGTAATGCCTTATTGGTTCTTTTTTCAACATATCTTACAATATATCCATATTCTATGTTTTCTACATCTATATTATAAAATAAGTTTATTACATTTAATCCACTTGATAATTCAAATGTCGATCCTTCTACACTTGATGAATCATATTGGTATCCATTTATCCCTACAATTTCATCTGCAATGTTTATTGATGTTCCTTCTACCATCCTATATACATGTTTTGATGGTTTTATTTGATTATTCGAATCTTTATCTAAATAATTAACTATATAACCTGCTGCATATTCATTATTATTGACATAATAGATTATTAGTATATTATTCTCAACTGTATTATCAGCTACAATTAATTCACTACTACAACTATCATATGTGTATCCATTTATGGTAATTATCTCATTTACAGCTTCGATTTCTTGCTGTGATGATAAGCTTACCACTTTTTCTGCATGAAGTACTTCATCTGTATCTATATCTAGATATCTCACAACATATCCATATTCTATATTTTGTAAATAATCAGTATTCTCTTTATAGTAAATTGTAATTAAGTTATCCTCAATTGTGTCATCTACCGTTAGATTTCTTGGATTCTTTAACCATTCTGTATCATTATCTGTCAATATCAAGGTTTCAAGGTTTTCGCAATTTTGAAAGGCATTTGACATATTCTCAATATTTGCCAAATTCCAAGAACTTATATCAATACTTGTAAGTGAAGTACATCCACTAAATAAGTCTTTAATGCTATTAACATATCCATCTAATGTCCATGTATCTACACCAAGTGTACTTACACTTGAACACCCACAAAAAACACCTTCTATATTCATTACATTTGAAACATTCCAATACCATTTTACTGGGTTTCCTACAAGATCTTCTTCCGCTACCCTTGTGTCAACTACTAAGTTTTCTACTGATGCACAATCCTTAAACATATAGCTAATATTTGAAACATTTGTTGTATCAAAAAGTTCTACATAAAGTTCTTGTACCTTTTCACAACCATCAAACATATTTGACATACTAGTAACATTTGAAGTATCAAATCCACTTACATCTAGAGTTGGAATTTTCTCACAACCTTGGAACATTCCTTCCATACTTATAACAGATGATGTATCCCAGTTTGAAACATCAATCTGTGAATTTATGTTTACAATACCACCACCTGATGTTAGTATGTTTTCTGATCCCATTGACCTACAATCTTTAAACATGTAAGACATATTTTCGACATTACTTACATTCCAATCACTTACATCAAGTAGTTTAAGTTCTTGACAACCACTAAACATATATCCTAAATTGTTTGCAGAACTCATATCCCAATCCTGAACGCCAATTTTCTCCAAGCATTCACAATATCCAAACATTTCAGAAAAATCATTTACATTTGATACATCCCAATACACCTTTGAATTAACAACTCTTGTACTAACATCAAGTCCATCTTCATTATCATCACTCTTTGATAGTAATAATGAACATCCACTAAACATACTTGCCATGTTATATACATTAGAAGTGTTAAATTTACTTATCTTTAAAGCCTCTAATGAAGAACATCCACTAAACATATATGACATGTCAATAACATTTGATGTATCCCAATTTTCTAAATCAAAACTTTTAATTTTTGAGTTTAAACAATTTAAAAACATTCCACTCATATCATATACTTTTGAAACGTTCCAATTAGACACATCGATTGCTTTAAGACTACTACAATCAGCAAACATTCTACTAGTGTTAGTATTATTTCTTAAATGTGTACCATTCCAATTGCTTCCAAAAGTTATTTTTTCAAGTCCTGTACAACCATCAAACATCCTAGAAGTGTTAGTAACTTTGTCTACATTCCAACTAGACAAATCCATTTCTGTAAAATATACACATCCACTGAACATACCACTTAAATCTACATCATTACCTACATTAAAATGACTTACATCAAAAGGTTTAAGACTTTCCATACCACCAAATGTAAAACTCGTGTTAGTAACATTTGAGATATCCCAAGTAAATATATTATTGTCCTCCTCATAACTACTTGTTCTACTTTCCTCTGTAAACCCTACCAATGACGTACAGCCATTAAAAGTATAGCTTAAATTTGTAAAATGACTTGAATAAATCTCCCATAATTCTACGATATCAAGTTCAACAAGATTTTCCATTTCATTAAACATTCCGCTTAAATCTTTAGCAGCATTTAAATGCCATCCACCTATTGGAAGACACTCTATCGAAGTACATCTATCAAACATATATGAAAAACTAACAACTTTACTTACATCCCAACTAGCTATATCAATAGTTTCATCAGATTCAAGTGTTGATCCCAAAAGCCTCATACCTGCAAACATATAAGACATGTCTGTAACATTTGATGTGTTCCATTTATCTCCAAAACGTGTTAAATCAAGTGCATCAATTGAATAACATTCCGCAAACATATAACTCATGTCTCTAACATTTGAAGTTTTAAACTTAGAAACATCCAAATCTCTAAGTACTATACACTCATTAAAAGTTCCCTTCATGCTAGTGACATTCGTTGTGTTCCAGTCTTCTCCAAAATTTATTTCAACAAGGTTACTACAAGCACTGAACATATAACTCATATCTGTAATATTTTCAGTTGTTGAAACTCCACTTACATTCCACGTTGACAAATCTAAAGAAGTCAATCCTTGACAATCACAAAACATTCCTTGTGTATTCTGTACACTAGAAACATTCCATGAATTTGTACCATTTGTGAATTCAATTTCAGTAATTCCAGATCCTCTAAACATCTCCATCATGTTTTGGACATTACTTACATCCCAAGATGTTACATCCAAGCTTTCTAGACTTTCTGTATAACTCAAGAAATTTTTTAAATTAATTACTTTATTAAATGACCAATTTTCAATAGGTAAAGAGCTTATAGTTAAGCATCCATTAAACATACCCTCCATAGTGATATTTTGAGCATTTGTTCCAATTGACCAAGAATCAATATCTAATTCTTCAAGTTCAGAACAATTGCAAAACATATTTTCAAAACTTGTCACGTGAGACACATCCCACGATGCAATATTAATGATATTTTTCAATTTTTGACAACTTTTAAACATACTTGTCATATTTATAACACTAGAGGTTGTAAAATTATTTCCAAATGAAATATTTTTAATTTCAAGACATCCATCAAACATATATTCAAATGATGAAACATTTTGTGTATTCCAGCTTGCAAGTGAAAAAGCTTGTTGTTCAACATATACTCCAGTATTACTATTGTACAAATCCGCTCCTAATACTGAACATCCTCTGAATACTCCTGCCATATTGCTTACGTTTCCCGTGTTCCAACTAGATACATTTAAAGTGTACACAGAACTACAATCTTGGAACATATATGAAATATCTTGCACTCCTGACATATTGAAATTTGAAACAGCAAGAGATTCAACTCTTAAACATCCATCAAACATATGAGACATATTTGTTGCCATTCCAGTATTCCAACTTGATACATTTAAAGTTCTAAGCTGAAGGTTTCCAGAAAACATATAACTAAAATCTGTAACCTTTGAAACATCAAAACTAGAAACATCAAAAATTGGTGCTCCTGTTATTTCACTTTGCTTTATTCCTGCAAATACATCATAAAAACTTATATAATAAATGGCATCTCCGCTAGGAAATACATAAAATTTATCTCTTTCACTATCCCAGTATACATCTACAGTTGGCTCAGTAGCATTTGCATCATTACTATCAACAAGTGTTATCTTAGGTAAATTACTCAAAGTAACACCACTTGGAACAGATCCATCAAAATATGGCTCAATAGAATAGATTGAATTACCAAACATATAAGACATATCTGTTACATTAGATGTAGTGAAAGTATTAGGCAACACTAAATTTCCTATCCTATAGCAATTACTAAACATATGAGACATATTTGTAACGCTTGACGTATTCAAAGCTGTCAAATCAAGATCATTCAAAAATGCACAATTATTGAACATATAGGACATATTTGTCGTATTTTCCGTTGAACTAATTTCACTAAAATTAACATCTAGCAACATCTCTAGTTCGTTAAACATATAACTTGCATTTTGATTTAGTTTTAAAGCGCCATCTCCCTTTACATATATAGTTTTAGAAGAATTATCCCAATATGCTTTAGCATCATTTATTGTCAATGCAACATCAGTACTTGGATATGAATTCAAGTTTACACCACTTGGATTGAAAATAATATGCTTTATTAAAATATCCTTATCTCTATATGATCTACTATTTCCATTTGCAAGTGTTTTTATTGCAGAGTTAAATTCTGATCCTGTCTTTAAAGTAACAACTTTTGAACTCCAATTTGCTGTATATGTTTTATTTCCCGTATCAGCAAGTGTTATATAGACAGGTGATTGTGGAGTAGTACCATTACTTCCTGTCCACCCTGTAAATGCCTTACCACTACGAGAAGCTCCTAGTATCGTTACCTCTTCTATTCCAGCGAAATAATGATTTGGATTTGAAGGATTATTTACACCTCCTGTTCCCAAATTATAAGAAATTGTAAATCTCAAATCACTTCTTGCTAATATGATAGATGATGTTTGATTTTTTGGTAAATATGTAACATTACTATCATCAGAAACTTTATACCATGTATAAGGTGATACACTTGGTAAATTTACAGTTGTATTAGAAGTTATTTGAGGCGTATATATTATTTTAAGTGAATTACAACCTGTAAGCATATTTGATACTGAGCTTACACTATTCATATTAAGTGTACTTAAATTTAGTTTTCCTACACTTGTACATCCGTTAAACATATATGACATGTTTGTTGTACTATTTGTACAGTTTACTCCATCAAGGTTTACATCTGTCAAGGCTCCTAATTTATTAAACATATAACTTGAATCAGCATTTAATGTCATAATTCTATTGTTTGAATCTACATATATTGTACTTGTACTACTGTCCCAGTAAGCTTTTATTTTTCCTGCATCCATACCTACGTCTATATTTGGAAAGCTGCTTAAGTTTATTTGTGTTGGATTAAATACTATCTTATTTATTCTTGTATCTGAAAAATTATGGTCTTTTGTTTCTCCATTTGCAAGAGTTTTTATTGCAGCATTAAAATCCATTCCTGTTTTTAATTCTAGTGGTATTTCTTCCCACACCCATGTGCCTGACATAGTATTTCCAACATAATTATTTGTTAATTCTGATGCTGTATAAGCATTTCCTATATAATCTGACTTTATCCATTTTCCAGTATATTGCGATCCTACTGGTGTTGGCAAGAGTGCCCATTTCGTACTATTAGATATATTATTTCCTTTAAAGCTAAAATTAGAAGAAAGTTTTACTATTTTTAAAATATCACAATCTCTGAACATATTCTGCATGTTAGAAACATTTGAGGTATCGAAACCAGAAATATCTACTTTAGATAGATTTGAGCAAGATTCAAACAAAAATGACATATCTGTTACACTTGAAGTATCAAAATTACTTAAATCTATTTCATTTAGTTCTGTACAACCATAAAACATATTGTACATACATTCTAATTGTGATGTGTTCCAACCACTTAAATCTAATTCCAATAGATTCTCACAATTAAAAAACATAAAGTCCATATGCTTTACTTGTGAGGTATCAAAACCAGATACATCTAATGAAATAACTTTATTACAGTTTTCAAACATATAGGCCATGTTCAATACATGCTTTGTATTAAATTTTCTTAAATCTATTGTCTCTAATTTTCTACAATCAGAAAACATATATACCATATTTTCTGTATTTTCAGTAGAGGTGATTGCATCAAGATTTACATCTGTCAATGCACCTAATTTATTAAACATATAACTTGCATCTCTATTTAAAACAATACAATTATTGTTTGATTGTACATAAATAGTACTTGTACTACTATCCCAGTACGCTTTTATTTTTCCCTCATCTGTACATACATTTATATTTGGATAGCTGCTTAAATCAATTCCTTCTGGATTAAAGACAATTCTTTTTATTAAAGTATCTGAATAATTGTAATCTTTAGTTTCACCATTTGCTAAAGTTTTAATTGCTTCGTTAAAACTCATTCCTGAATTTAAAGAATAAGTTGTGCCTATGCAGAAACCAAAAGCAAGGCCGCTCACGTTATCAACAATACCACTATAATCAGTAGTACCACTGTAGCGTACATCATATGCATTACTTGAATTGTTAAGATATGGTGAACGAAGCCACCAGAAAAATGGATCATTAGCTTCATCATAGCTTATCCTATTTGTATTCTCACTATTACTGTATGATGATATATAATATTTTGATTCATTATTTCCAAATTTATTATATCCAACTCCACTCGTGCCTATTCCTTCTGTTGTTCCTCCAGAAATTTGTCCTGTTCCATACACTTCTCTCTGTGAAAATAACCATATTTTATCTGATATATCGCTATTTTGTACATAATTGCTTTCACTTGTACCTGTTACATATTTTACTTTTTTGGCAATTATTAAATTTTTTAAATCGCTTTCTATACAACTATATAGAGAATTTGACTCGGTTAAATTTACATCTCCAGCATATCCTTTATTTGTTTTACTATTTTCACCTATTAATGTAGCTCTTATATGTGATATGCTATATCCACCCGCATTTCTTGCATTTGAGCCATAAGTTTGCTCTCTACTATCCAGTGTTACTCCTGTTCCCACATACGAGTTATCGCTTGGTTTTGGATTCCACTTTCTATAGTAATCATTAATTGCATCACGAAGAAGTCCAGCTCCATCACCATATTGAGTATATGTATTTTCAGTAGATAATAGACCATTTAATGTCAGCGATACACTCTTTGTATCTCCACACAACATACAATCTGTAAATACTGTCTTATCTGCTACATTTGAAATTTGTTGCCATGACATTGTATGCAAATTTACATCATATTTATCCTTTTCTATCTTAGTCCTTGTTACTCTTGCATTAGAAGAATCTGTTAAATACTCAAATGTCGTAGATTCCGACATATCTGATGATACAGTATGAGTAACAATTTTCACATAATAAATTCTACTTCCACTCGATGTTTCCTCATATTCATGCGTTACATAGCTGTTGTTATAGTCAGCTCCTGTTGCAGGACCAAATGTAAGACCTAATGTATTTCCATTTTCATCCACATCTTGATTAATTCCATATATCTGTACAGCGTATTTTACTCTTCTTCCCACTTCCAAAACCCATGTACCAGACATAGTTGAACCATTATAAATATCTCTTAATTCATTCGCTTTATAAGCATCACCTGTATAATCAGATTTTATCCACTTTCCAGTATATGGCGTATCTGATGGGTTATACTTAACTTTTTCTGGCGTATCTGATGGTGTAAAAAGTATCGCCCATTTTCCACTGTCAGTTATTCCATTTCCCTTAAAACTAAAATTTGGAGAAAGGACTACTTCATTCATTGATTCAGTTGCACCAAACATGCCACCCATATCACTTGCGGCAGATGTATCAAACATGTTTAAATCTAAAGATGATAAACTTGAGCAATTATAAAACATATACCTCATATTAGTTACATTGGATGTAGAAAAATTACTACCCAAAGTTAAATTTTTTAGGTTATAATTGCTCATGAACATTTCATACATACTTGTACCACTTGATGTATTTAGAGACCCTAAATTTAAACTTTCTAGGCTACTACAACCAAAAAACATAGCATCAAAATTTGTTACATTTTCGGTGTTAAGATTAGACACATCAAGTGATGTCAATGAATAACACCTGCTAAACATATTATTTACGTTTGTAACTTTCTCTGTATTGAAATAACTTGGGAATGAAATCGAAGTTAATTTATAGCAACATTTAAAAAACCATGCCATTGAAGTAACTTCATCTGTATAAAATGTATTGCCAAAATTAAAACTAGAAAGTTCATAACAACCTTCAAAAAAACGAGCCATATTAGTTACTTTTTGTGTATTGAATTTGCTTAAATCAATAGATGCTAAATTTCTGCAATCTTTAAATAAGCCTTGCATACCTGTTACTACATTTGATGTATCTATTCTCGAATTATCAAAATTTATTGACCTAAGTGATCTACAATTGTAAAACATATAAGACATGTTTGTAAGATTTGGAGTATAGAAATTATTTCCAAAATCAATAGAAGAACCAATTGTATTTCCTGGTGAAATTGAAACCAATTTTTTACAATTAAAAAACATACCTGCCATTGATTGAGCATTCTCGGTATTAAAATTATCGAAATTTTTTATGTAAGTTAAATTTTCAAAATCACGAAATAAACTAACTGAACTTTGACCTGTACCTAATGTTACAGTACCACTAAAATTAACACCTGTTACCTGACTTGCATAGTCGTGCCATGGTCCATCTCCAATAGGATAATTGTTTAAAGGAGCATAGTTTTCGTATGTTGGTGTATAAGTTAGTGTACCTGGTCCAATGGTTAAAAGGCCATCAGCATCAATAGTCCAATCACATGTTCCAAGTGTACCACTTGCTATATCTGCATAAAACAACTTTTTCAATCCATTTTTTGAAATAAATTGATTTGCATACAAAACAATTCTTAAAGCTATCATCGCTAGAATAGCCAGTGTAATAATAATTTTCAGAGATAATTTAAATGATTTTTTCATAGGTCTCCCCCATATTTTTCGTGACTTCATAGTAATATCCGAATTACATATGTTTCTTAATTTCTATAGGAAGATTATATATTTATATATACCTAATACAATTACACAAATATTACTATATATAACTTTTAGATACGGAAAATAAAGTAGCATATTATTTTAATTTTTGTTTTCTTTTTTGTATCAATATTAAAAAAATGATTAATATAAGTCACAAAATTGACCTATTTAATGTTTCCGTAAAACGATAAAAAACAGCTTATTTTCATAAGCTGTTTTTCTACTTTTTATCTACATCTATATCTATATTTTAGAATCTATCCAACTGATAATCATATTTTTTGGCATAAATCCAAGTTTAGTATCTAAAAGCATTCCATCTTTAAAAAGCATCACTGTAGGTATACTTTGTATATCAAGTTTTACTGCTAAATTTTGATTTTCATCTGTATCGATATTATAAAACTTTATCTTATCCTTATACTCTTCTGACAATTCATCCATAATTGGTGCAAGCATCTGGCATGGTCCGCACCAAGTAGCACTAAAATCCACAATTGAATATCCTGTTTTAATTACTTCATCATATCTTTCTTCATTAATTTTTTCTATCATAGGCATATCCTCCTTTTTTAGATTATATCATACTATTTATTTCGGGACAATTTTTTATCCAAGTATTCGACCGCGCTTATTGCAGCAACATTTCCTTCTCCTGCGCTTTTTATAGCCTGATATGGTCTTCCAACGATATCACCACAAGCATATAAACCTCTTATATTTGTCTCCATTCTTCTATTTACAACCACTTCATCTTCTGCTACCTCAAGACCTGGTACAAGATTTTTTGGACTAATTGCATTTCTTAAAATAAATATTCCATCAACTTCATATTCCCCTATGTTTGTTATGAGTTTTTTCACTTTACTTTCTCCTACAATCTCCTTTGGAATCTCTCTTATGACCTTAATATCTTCATTTAATGTTTTTATATCTTTATACATTGGTATGTAACATATTTGTGATGAAAGGGTTCTTAAATAATTTGCCTCATATTCTTCTTTTTGACTAAACCCAATAACAATTATTTTCTTATCTCGATAGAAATTTCCATCACAAGTAGCACAATAACTTACTCCTTTTCCAAGATATTCCTCTTCTCCTTTATATTGTTTTCCATAATCTATACCTGTTGCTAAAATAACTGTTTCTCCCTCATAAAAGTTATTATCTACTTGTACACTATAATAATCACCCATGCTATATACTTTACTTACTTTTCCTTCTGTTATTTCAATTCCAAGCTGAGTTATATGATTTAAAAAACTCTGATTTAATTCATACCCAGTTATTTCAGATAAACCCAAGTAATTTTGAAATAAATGAGCTTTTGAAACTTTCTCACTTAAACTTTTTGATCCAATAAGTAGTATATTTTTATTTCTTATTTTTGCAGTAATGGCTGCTTCAAGTCCTGCAGGACCTGTTCCTATAACAATCATATCATACATTTTCATTTTTTCTCCAATCTTATAGTTATAGTATAGCAGAACAAAAGGGGACATGTAAAGTAAATTTGTTTGCAATGCTGGCCGAAGGCCTTATATTATAGGAAGTACTTTGTGCTTCCTATAACACAAAAAAATTGGAGAAGAATAAATTCTTCTCCAATCATTAATATAAATTATTTAGTTAATACTTTTTTCTTGATAATCACTACTCCAGCACCAACTATAACAAGTCCTGCAGCTATAACTACTAGAGCTTGAGAAATTATTTTGCCTTCCTTATCAGTCAAGCCATTTGGTGGTGAAAATGTGATAAGTTCTGTACTACTTGTATCTCTTTCAGCAACAGATTGTTCAAATTCTCCATATTTTGGATTTGTGTTACCTTGTGTTATCGTAATATCTCTTCTTCCTACAGTATTTTCCATTTTTACAACCTCTGCTATATTATCAAATGATAAATTATTTGCATCTTTACTTGAAGCAACTACCTTTGTTATAGTAATATCAAGTACAGTATAGTTTGCTGTCGTATCTCCAACTCCTTCTGCTGGCTCAGACATATTATATGTAGTAATTGTACCTTGTTCTAATGTATCACCAGTCATTGGCACTAATTGTTGTTCAAATAGAGCATTAGATAATTGATCATAATTATCAATACCATTTTCATTTCTTACAACACTAAGTTCATCCACACTTAGAACAACATTATTTCCTGAATCAGAAATATACACTCTATCATCTTTATCAAGAAGTTTATTTGTAGCAACAATATCTTTTGATAATAATTGTTCTCCATTTAATCCGTTTCCAGCAAGTTCAAGTACTGATGTGTTTTTCCATGAATGATCAACCCTTCTATTATTAGTTGTATCAAATACTGCATCATTGTCAACATAATCAACAATTTGACGTACTCTTGTTGTAACTATTCTTAAAGTTTCCTTAGTTTTATCATTATATTGTCCATCATAATAATAGCTTCCAAGATATTTTCCTTCTTTTCCACGAATATTATCTTTTCGTGCATCTGCTATAACATCATAAAGCGTTTCTCCACTCTTAACATCATCTATAGCAGCTATCCTTTCTGTCGTATAATCTACTTCACCTGCATTTAGAGCTGTAAATCTATAGTTAATCGTGATCGTTGTACCTTGCAATATTTCATCATCAATATCTACAAATCTAAAGTTTTGAATACCGTTATTATACTTACCTTCATCTTCTCTTATTCTACCATTGTAGCTTTGATCTTTATCTTCTACTTTTTCGATAGCTTTCATTAATTCATCACCAACAGATCTATCTTTAACCAAAGTAGTATTTGCTATCAAATATTCTTCTGAATTTGGTAATTTAATTAAAACTTTAGCATCAGAATCTTTACTATCGCCTATTGTATATTCTGTACCAAACTCTGCATCAAATATTGTCTTACCATCATTTGTCGTAATCTCGATATCTTTTATTTCTTTATCAAGAATAATATTATTCTTAGGTCTTTCTATTAAACCTGTATTTATGTATTTTACTTCTTCTTTCCTTTCAGACTCATCTCCATTATATACTGGACAGATACCAACCTTTCTTGTATATGTTGACATTGCATATCCATCATATAATTCACTATGATATCCATTTACATAGTTTGCTTCATTGAACATTTCAGAAAGCTCATTTGTAATTGTAGTAGATTTTGCCATCCCTTCTAGTCTTTGTACCTCATCATCTATGGCATATGATTTCTTGCTATTCTCTGCTGATTCACCCGGAATATTTACTACCACATTTTCTTTTTTGTCATTATATATATATCCATCCGTATCCTTGTTCATGAAAATTGTTGCTTTGTAATCTTGTCCATTATATACAGCTGGTGTTTCATTATTTGCATCTTTATCATAGTTTGCTGTAAGTACTTCTGTACTTATTTGATTTCCGCCGTCTCTTGACTTTGCAGCGTTGAACATTTCACCTTTTTTGTTTAATGCAGTAGGTGCACCTGTATTTTGATCAGTATCAGCAAGAGTTGATTTATCTATACCATACTCTGATTTAACAAAGTAATCTCCGACAGGAATTTTCTTAAAGTTATATTGTCCAACTTTAACAACAGCTGAATCATATGATTCTATAACTTTTCCATCTTTGTCTTTGTTTACTCTTGACGATTCTGTTGTACTATCAAATCCAACTACATCCTCTACTGTCATTCCACCAAAGCTATTTAGTCCAACATTTGTAGGCCACAAGAAATCATAATCATTTGTTCCATCACTAAATGTTTCGACAAGTTCCATTGTTAGTCCACCTATTAGTGCTTCGTCATTTTCATCATATAGACCATTTCCAACTGATTTTCCTTCTTCTTTGCTATCTTCCCATGCTAGACCAGAAACCACTTTATTTTGATTTTCATCAATCTTTAACTCTAGTACTGGTGCTGCATAAGTATCGTCCTCATATAATGATCTAAAGTTGAAATCATGTATATTTAGATTTGAAGGAGCTGAATTTCCATCAATCTTACCTGCAGTGCCTGAATATTCTTTATTATTACTATTAAATGATCTACTATTGTAGTATGTTGAATAACTTGCAATTTCAACTATATTTGATTTTGTACCAGTTTTTATTGCATTTATTACTGACTCAACTGAACTCTTTTCTGTCTTATATGTTACGTATATATTTATAAAGTCTCCACTTGATAACTTAGCAACATCATCTCCACTTGTACTTGGATTTGGTGAATCTGGTAGGTTCACTCTATACTTATCATAATACTTACCATCTGATGACAATATATCTTTTTGTACAACATTTGCATTATTCCAAACAAGATCATCTTGTTTTACGTTACTAATACCTTTTGTTATATATGGTTTTTCAATAGAAATACTTCTATTTTCTTCTTTTCCATTAACCGTTTTTACATCTTGTGTGAAGCTTCTCTCAACAACCTCCAATGTACTATCACTATAATCATCAATACCATTTATTCTCACATCATATTCTGCTGAATTATTTACGATTTGAATCTTATATTTTAGATAAACTTGCATTTCAGAATTTTCAATATTTTCTCCCAAAATTTCTTTTATCTTATCATAATCACTACTCATCGAATATATTTCAGATCTATAATAATAATCTGATGAATAAAGTCCAATTGGAGCTAAAGTTCTTTCAACTTTAGTTTTATCAATCAAATCTGCCAATTTATTAAATTGGAAAAATTGAGCATTTTGTTTTGTAACAACTGTAGCAGAATCTAGTACTTTTACTACAGATACATCTACATCTGGCCTATTAATCAATCCTAAATTAATATGTTTACTATAACCCAAATATTTATATGTTACTTTTACTCCATCAACTGTCATTTCTCTTGATGGACTATCAGCCCTCAAGTGAACTTGGTTTGATAAAGGATATGCCGCATGAGCTGACTCCATTCCTATATATGTAGTTGCAGTTACCTTATATTGATCATAAGTATAGCCATTATCATCTGTTTTTATAATAGATTTCAATGAATTACTTGAATTATCATTCCTATTAGATGAATCCATATTTCTTGCTTCATATGTCAAATCATATCCACTAGCATTTCCAATTGTAATACCAGATTCATTTAACACTTCTTTTCCTTCAATAGTTTCAAATCTTTCATTTACTTCTTTTCTATTTTTATCAATTGCAACAGAATCATTTGCATATTTAGCAACCATATCTGGGTATTCATTTATACTTGAATTGTTTAAATCTGATATGTACATATCTGATTTTTTCTGATATGGATTAGATACATCTCCAACTTTTGCACTTGCCAAATAAGTTGTAGGCTCATATTTTTGTCCATTATACAAAAAGTCTACTTTATATTTTTCGTAAGCAAGTTCATAAAGAGTAATACCTTCTGCTTTCCAACTACCATCTTTATCTGTATAAATTGGTTGTGTAATTTCTTCACCCATTTCATCTCTTAAATCAGCTGGGCTACCATCTGCTGAATTTTTGACATAAACTTCAACTTTTTCTACACCTTCTTCTCCACTATCTAATTTACCATTCTTTCCAGTACCATTTTTATCCCATGGTGTTTCATCTAACCAAACTGTTCCTGAAAGATTTACTGTAAGAATTAGTTTTTTGTATTTTGGAAGCTCATTTATAACCGTAATTTCAAGCGGATCTCCGAGTTTACTATCAACTAATGTCTGTCCATTATTTGAAATACTTGTATTCTTCCATCCAATGTTTGCATCTTTCTTAGAAAGGTCTTCATATACTTCTACTTGTGGTGCTTCATTACCATACCATGTAATTTCATCTGATTCAAATACACCACAATAATCATCACCATCTAATGTAACCTTAAATGTAAGAGCATCTTTTTCATCTTTAGTGCTATTATATTCGTTGTCATAAAGTTTACCCTTATATTTAAATTTTGTACCGTATATTTTGTAAGTCACTTCAAATGCTAAATCACTAGGATCTCCAATTAATTTTCTCTCTGCAACAATTTGTTTTCTGATCTTAAACTTACCTTTATGTTCTTCGCTTTTATTTATAGCTACTACTGTGATAGCTTTTGCAATTGGATCACTTTCTTTTGAAGCATCTTCTACTACTCCAGTTGCATTATCTGATATTTCAACTAATTGATATCCCTCTGGAATATTAATCTCTTCAACTTTATATGTTGGAGCATTTTCCCCACTTTTCCATTCAATTTTTTTAGTCCAATCCTCATTAACTTTTACGATTGGATTATATACTTCGCTATGACCATCTGCATATGTAATAGTTACTTTAAAAGTAAATTCTTCATCACCATCTATTTCACTGCCATTTTCTGCTAATTTTGATACTTTTAAATATCCAAATTTTGGAACTGAATCATTTGTTGCTGTCACTGTAGTAGTAGTGTTCATAGTTAAACTTCCACCTGCATTTGTGATACTTCTCTGTTTTGCAATTACAGTTCCATCTTTTTTATCTTTAACAACAACATCACCATTATCATCTGTAGTAAGTGATGTACCATCAAGATTTACCTCTTCTACTTTATATGTAGGCTCTGTCATACCTTTTTTCCATGTAATATCTGATAAATAATACTCAAAGTTGTTTCCTTCTACTAGCCAAACATCATCAATTACCATATCTTCATTTACATATGACTCGCCATTATATTCAAATGTACCATTTATCGTTACTTTAAATCTGAATTTTTGATTCTTTAATGAATCTGAAGTAAGCTCTTTTACAATTTTCAAATTTCCCTTATCTGGTACTGGCTCATCTTTTATTTTATTATGACAATTACCAACCTCGACAACTTTATCAACTTCCAATGTTCCTGTATACACATCTGAATCACTTCCATCAAACTTGACAAAATATGTTCCTTCAGGTACATCAACTTCTTTTACTGTAAATACTTTATCATCGGTAATCGTAATATCTTTAATTGTCTTTTCCCAAGTATATGTATTTCCGATTCTATTTGTTTTATCAAGCGTAACAGTATTCGTTCCCCCATTATATGTAACATCAAATGTAAATACATAACCATCTGCACGTTCTTTCAACTTTTCTTTTAGTTCATCTGAAAGAGTTTCATCTATATCAAGTGTTTTAATTATTTTAATACTTCCATTATCTGTACCCTTATTAACACATATTACTTTGGCAACAGGTTCATCCTTCAAAACATTTGCAGCATTTTCCATTTTATGTTCCTTGCTCTCATCTGTTTCTGTTTCAGATAAATCTTGCTCTATAACTTCATATAGTGGAGCTGTCTTTAATGGATCCCATTCAAATTTCTTTGATTTCCATGAACCATTACTTGTTTTACTTGCTTGTATTGATACAGTGGCATTTTCACCTCCTTCAATACTTCCATTATTATCTAAATAATATGTTCCTGGTTCTTTCACTTCACCATCGTAACCAAATTCACTTGTTGCAGTTATTTTAACTGTAAACTTGAATGTCTTAGTTTCATCAATTTCATATGAAGGATCGACTTTCTTAACAATCTCTAATGATGAATTTGGTATATCTATCTTATTAAAGCAATTATCAACTTCAACTACTGTATCTGCTTCTAATATTCCTTTATATTCATCTGGATTACTTCCATCAAACTTAACAAAATGCGTTCCAGCAGGTACGTCAATCTCTTTTACAGTAAAGTCTTTGTTTGACTCATTTATTTTAATGTGTTCAATTGTCTTTTCCCATGTATATGTATTTCCAACTCTATTTGCTTTATCAATTTCAACAGTATGTGTCTGTCCATTATATTTAACTTCAAATTTAAACTTTAATTCATCAACACGTTTGTCTAAATATTTTTTCTGGAATTTAGAAAGTGTTGTTTCATCAATATCAAGAGATTTCCTTATTTTAATGTCACCATATCGTACTGTTGGTCCATTAGTACATATTACTCTAACAGCATCTCCTTGTATATCAACCAACGAGCCACTACCATTTTCAATTTCATACTCTTTGCCTTCATCAGTATCTGTATCAGGTAAATCTAACTCTGTTACTTCATAATCTGGAGATTTTACTTTTACACTCCATCTAAATAAACCAGACTTCCATACACCTATTTCTTTCTTGCTTGCCTCAATAGCTACATAAGTGTTATTATTTGCATCAGCTTTTTTAACTAAGCCTTTTACACTATCTAAATAGTATTCTCCTGCATCATATGGAGTGCCATTGTATTCAAATTTCTCACTTGCTGTTATTTTAACTTTAAAATGGAATGTATATATCTTTTCATCATCAACTTCATCAGCTTCATATGACTCAGCTACCTTCTTTGTAATTTCCAAATATCCTCTATGTGGAGCACCTATTTCATTTTCAAAGAAAATGTTTGTTGATTTTTTTAATGTTTCTCCTTCATCATTTTCCTTTACAATTCCTTCAAGGATTGGTGTATCTACTTCATCTTCGCCTTCAATCCAAGCTCTTTTGAAGAAAACACCTTCACTTACTATCTTATTTACTATGAATCCACCATCATCCATAAGCTCTTCTACTTTAAATTCAGGTGCAACTTCACCTTTTGAAATATCCCACTTAAAAACTATACCTTGTTCTTTAGAGTCCCACTGCCATGTCCATGTATCACCTTCTTTTGTTGGATAAACTTTAATTTCTTCATCGAAATATTTAACATCAGTTGGTTTTTCTATTTCATTACCACTTGCATCTATTGCCTTTACTCTTTGTGTAACTGTTACATGGAAATTAAATGCTATTTTTTCAATGTCACTTTCGTAATCATCAGCACCTTGAAGAGTTTTTATTAAGTTTATTTTACCATATTTGTAAGTTCCATTTATTGTGTTATCAATAGTTATATCAAATGTGTTTGTGGTACTTGGCTTTAATCTACCACTTGATCCTTCTGATGTATATGTTGGAATATTTAGACTATATCCATCAGGTAAAACTACTTTTGAAGTATCCTCACTTGCTTTATATTCTGGAGCTTTGTCAAACTCGCACCACTCAATTTCTTTATCTAATACACATACATTTGAGCCAGGTAGATATCTTCCTTTTCCAGGATTTTCTGGATCTTCTTCAAGTTTTGGTGTTATAACTATTCCTTTTTCATATTTTGCCTTATCCTCTTCTTTTACTGGATTACCATCTTCTCCAAGCTCAACATATCCATCTCTTGTAAGTCTGATATAGTGATCTCCATATTTTAGATTTTCTCCATATGAAAATCTTCCTTTAATGTCAACATAGAAGTAATAATCTCTATTTCGCAATATTTCCTTTGATTCGTCTTTATATACGCCATTTTCTATATCAAAATTATCAACAGAACCTAAAATCTTTTCCAACTTTATTTTAGTTGTTTCTGTATCAATTTTATTTATACATGTATTTGTTATTTCATTTAATACATTATCATTATTTCTTAAGCTACCAGAAACTTCTGTTTTTCCTGATTCACCATTAAAGCTAACAAAACTTGTTCCTTCTGGTACCTTAATTTCCTTTATTTTATATGAATGATCTCTCTTATCAAGTTTATACCATGTATATCTATCAGACACCCACGTAATTTGATATTTAGTTCCATTCTTTTTGCCATCTCCACCATGAAGTACAACATCTTCCTCTTTATTATCAACCGTTACTTTAAATGTAAAGTCTAAGTCTTTAAGCTTACTTATAACAAAGTCTCTTGTAGTTTCATCTGCAAATTTAGATAAATCAATTTCCTTTATTAATCTAAGTTTCGCACCTTCTGATTCATCATACTCATTTTCAAAACTTGCACTTGAAATATTTGTCAAGTTTTTCTCATCAGGCTCTGGTTTAAAATCATTTCCTGTATCTGTTGTAGTTGTACCTATAAGTTCTCCAGATATGATATATCTACCATCAGCTGTAAGTTTTGCATCAGAACTAAATCTTGTTTCTCCAGTTTCATCTTTTAATTCTTCTAATTCAAATTTTGGTGCATTTTTTGTATACCATATAATTGGTATTTCTTTTCCATTTTCATCAACCATAACATAATGATATTTACCATCTGCTTTTATTGTTATTGGTTTATTCTCTGGATTTGTATATGGCGTATTTTCTGTATAAGGAACACCATTTATATAAAAATCTCCTGTAATCTTTACATTAAATTTAAATTCTTTATTTTTTATTTGTTCACTTAATTCACTGCGCGCACCCTCATCTGCTTCGGGTTCTTTCATTGTTTTTTGAATTCTAAGATATCCATATTTCTTTTCAAGCTTTTGGTTTGTAATGCGGAAGGTGATTCCCTTATTTGCCTGAAATTCACCTCTAATAACGAAATCGTCTCCCAAAGGTACTTCTACTTCATTACCATTAGCATCTAAAATATATGCCTTAATTAAACGATATTTGTCTGCTGATACAGTTTCAGCATCGAATACTTCAGTAATTTCATATGTAGGATTTTTAATTTTACTATCATCTGCTACGGCCTCATATGCCCAAGCAAAAAACTTTGATCTTGAAGTACGAGCTTTAGGATCTTTTCCAACTGTTACAACAACTGGTGGAAAATTCATATTTTCAAAGTTATTTCTATACACACTTTTACTTGGATCATTTTCATCTATAGAATTTCTATATGCATCATCCTGCACTATACCTTTTACATTAAACTTAAATCTAGCTTCATCTAAATCATCGTTATCTATCGTATTTCCATATTCATCAACAACTTTCTTTGTAATCTGAACTTGTGCAATTTTTATATTGAATTGTCTACGTAATGAATATATTTCCTTCCATCTAAATGCATCTCCTGCTAAAGCTAATCTTTGTGAGTCAAGTGTACCACCATCAATAGTATCTACCGTAGCATGGGTACCTTGTGTATTATTGTCAGGGTTTGTTTCGTTATAATGATACACAACTGTTCTTGCTTTCTTCCCGTAATGTCCTTCAAGTTTTTGATATGTACCATCTGCATTAGTATATTCAAAATTTACATTAAACTGTAAAATAGATCCTGATCTAGAAACTTTATCTGTTCCCATAATTAAATAGAAAGCTTGATTGCCCTTAGGTGCAATTCTATCTGTCTTAACAAATTCATCATGTTCACTGTCATAAAGAACTATTTTGAAATCTTTTTTACGATCTTCTTTGTTACTAAACTCTAATACTAGTGTATTATCATTGTCTAAAACTAATTCTATACTAGTTATATTTGAAAACTCTGACTTATAATAATCTACTGCAAAAGGACCAACCAAGTATTCCTTCGTATCAGCATTAAATGATACACTTGGTTTTTTATAATTCTCTCTTCCATTATCTGCAGTATTATAAATATTTCCCTTAGTTACCCACTTTGGTTTAGTCAAATTAAATCCAGCCGTCTTGTATGGTATATTTGGATCTCTTCTATATTCATTCCATTCCTCTGTTTTTTCACCTCCAGATAATCTGTTAGCGCTTCCATCTTTTGTAGATTCTGTAGCATGAATTATATAATCTTCAAATCTAACTGCTTCTTCATAAAGATCATTTGATCCCATATCACTACCAGTATGTCCAGCAGGTGTCATCCACCATGCCTGTTGTTCTTCAGAATAATATCCTTCTGTTGGTGTTTCACCATCTCTAAGTGCTGAAAGAACCCAAGCTTCCTGTGGTATACATCTTAATGAATCTTTTACTGTATATACTGATTGAGTTTCTTCATATGAAAGTGTCGTACCATTTGGATAAGTAAAATCATCATCACCATCATAGTCCCATGCATCATAATCTTGAGCAGCAGGCGAATTAGGATCAAGTACATCATCATCATTTGTCTCATCAGCTCCTTCTGGAACATTTGAATAATCAACTGTAAATGATCCACCACTAGAAATATGTTGTCCTCTTTGACAACAAAGTATTTCCGCATAATCTCTTAATTCAACAAAACCAATATTAAGACTATCTCCTTTGGCAGCCTTAAGACCGGGTTTATAGTGCTCAACATTTTTAGTTCCAACTAATACTGCATCCGATAATTTTCCAGCAGTTTCGGTTTTGGACGAAAGTGCTGAACCATGTTTATCAAATGCTGCTGTTTCTTCATCTTCATCTGAACCCCACTCACCAAAATCAATACTGTCCTCATAATCGTCCTCTGCTTTTGATATATTTGATAAGTTGATGTTTAATACTACCAATGATAAAAAGAACAAACTCATCATCAATAATACTTTTATTACTAAATTCTTCATTTTCATATCATTTCTCATATTAAACACCCCCTTCCTCTTCTTCAACTTTTCTTTTATTCATCACAATCTTTCTGTTTATCACAATTACTGCGAGAACCACCAGCATTGATGTAGTAATAATCATCGATGTATAAATAAGTGTCTCACCTGTCCTTATAAGAATAATTATATCTGAACTACTTAAGTCATTTTCTCTTTGTGCTTTATTTGCTGGAGTAGAATTATAATCATCTACACCATATATATTATAGTCTTCATAAATCTCTGCTTGATTGTTTACAAGTCCTGTATTTTCACCTGTCATATTCTTTTCTAGCACTAACTTAATTACAGTTGATTCTCCCGGTGCTAGGCTTAGATTTTCTCTAGATGCGTTAAATATAGTATCATTTGAGCCTGTATACCATCCGTTATTTAATGCTAGACTTGAATTAAATTCCATATCTTGTGGTTTATAATCTACTATTTTCTTAACAAATCCAGGAATTTCTCCTTTATTTGTAATCTTTATTTCATATTCAACAAGTACTTTTGCACCATCAATATTTTTAGCAGGTATATCTTCTTTTACAAGTTTTTCACCATTATAATTATTTGTAGAAGTACCCTTTGATGATTGTACTGTAACCTTTGAAATGCTCATGTCTAATTCTAAGTCAAATTTATCTGCAAGTACAAGTCCTAAATCTATATTTGATACGCTTGAATTGTCTATAACTATTGCATCAGATACAGCTGCTGTTCTTGATGTTCCTTCTTGTGTAACTTTTTCTGCAATTGCATCAGAATTTGTTGAATCTTGTACTCCATCCTTTTTGTATGTAGTAACACCATATTTTATAGTATCATAATCATATATTACAAAGTATTTTCCGTTTTCTACACCATTTAATATATACATTCCACTACTGTCTGTTGTTACCTTTTTCAATATTTTTCCAGTTTCGCTTTCAACAAGACTCACTCTTACATCTCCTACCATTGGAGACTCATTGGTATCTCTCATACCATCTTTATCTGAATCAAGCCATACATATCCTGATATTTTATATGTTTTATTCACTTTATCAGTATCACTTGATGAAGAAGGTCTTGCAGAATTTGAACTAGATTCCTCTACCTTTTCTTCTCCTTCGCCTTCAGCTAAAACATTTTTTAATGTGAATGTTAATGAATTTGAAGTAATTTCATCTACATTTTCAGCAGAAACCGTAGCAAAGTTTGTAACAGTTTTTTCTTCTGAAGTATCTCTAATGCTAGCATATGTATCAACTATAACCTTAAGTTCCTCTCCTGCTTTTATATTTTCACATACATAGACCTTATTACTTTTTGAATCATTTTCTTTATCCACTGAACCAACTGTATATTTTACGCCCTTTACTTGAAGTTCATCTGGGAATATATCTTTAAATGCTACTTTTGGTACTGTAACTTTGCTATCATTCTTAATAGTAAATATAAATCTTATGTTTTCCCCTTCATTAATTGTTGAAGAAACATCTGTATCCGTTGTTTGAGATATTGTAAGTACTGAGTCGCTTATATTTACCTTACTTACTTCAGACTCATATACATCAATACCATCTGCCCAAGCTTTTGCACTCGTACCAACCGTATCATATGTCATATTGTTTGAAATATGATCAACCTTAAATTCATATTCACAACAAACATGCTCATTTGGTTTTAATTCATTTAAATTCCAAGTAATTGTTCTTGTAGCTTCATCATAGCTTCCTTCACTTATTTCTGTATAATTCTCACCAACATACATACATAGATGTGATGAAACATACTTAAACTCTATAGGAAGCTCCTTAGTAACATTTAAATTTTTAAGAGTTTTATCTGTAAGATTTTTAACTTGTACTGTATGACCTACTTGATCACCTATTCTATACGTTTTAAAAACCTGACCTCTATCATATTCATTTATCTTTAATTCTGCATTATTTACCTTTGTTTTTTCACTTGAAGCATTTATTTCTTTTCCTAAATCTTTTGCGATAGCCTTTGCTGTAGTCTCTACATAACTATCACCAGATGATTTTTTCATAACTGAAAGATTTAGTTCTGCAGATAATTCTTTTCCAACTTCCAATTCTTCAGACCTTATAACGATCTTGTTATTTTCTAAACTTAAAGAAGCATCTTCTTTATTTAATGTTGATGTCTCTTCACTAAATAATGTACTTCTTGGTACAGGTATCTCTATATATACCTGTTCTGCATTCTGTTTTCCTACATTTTTAAGCACAACACTTACTGGAAGATTTTCATACTCTTTTACTTCCTCTTTATTGTTCTTAAGAGAAAGAGTAAGCTCTGGTCCATTTCCTGTAGTAAGCATTGCTAGGTCTGCGAAGCTTATTTCTGCTTTCTTTAACTCATCTTCATTTGATGTATAATATGTAACAAATTCACCTGCTAAATATTCATGATGAGCTAAATCTTCAGGAATCTCAAATGTATACTTAAATTTAAGAGTTTCTCCCACAGTAAGCTTAAAGTCATCATTTTCTGGAACAATCATGTATGACTTCATTTCTGATAAATCTGAAGGGTTTTCTTCCCAACCATTTTCTCCATTTTGTAAATCTCTTGTTGCTAACGCATTTTTTGAATAATAAACTTTAAAACTTGATGAACTTTCTTCTGCTAAAACTACTCCTGATAACATTTTTGTATCTATAGTGGTTCTTTCTACGACTTTCTCTCCTGTAATTATATCTACCAAATCTTTTTGAGGTATTCTTCCTAGAATACTTACATTTGATATGTCGCTATTTTCATTATTCATTACATATAATATCATTTCTGCATTTTTGCTGCCTGAATGAACCTCTATAAAATCAGTCATCTTTCCTTGATTTACAGAAGCTATATATCCATTTTCTTTATATCCCGTTATAGCATTCACGCTTACTACACCAGAAGGAGCAGAATATCTAATTTCTACATTTTCTGTTTCTTCATAATTTGTAGCTTGTTCATTAGAAACTTTACATGAAATCTCAGCTTTCTTCACTGGTGTAAGTCTATTTACAGTAATATTTGCTACTATAACAATGTTTGTACCATTGGTAATAACAGAACTATTTAATCCTTTTTGCATACCAGATGTACTAACTCTTATAGTTCTTGTATCAACAACTTCTACATTTTCAAGTGTAAGTCCTTCATCATAAGCAATACTTGAGTTTAGTATTTCTATACTTTCAACTTCACTTGGTAAAACAATATCAAATACTGAATTTCCATATATATCTGAAAACTCAGAACTATTATTTAATTCTATTTTAAACTCTACATCTTCTGTCTTTGATACTGTAGAGAAAGAATCTTTATTTACAACAAGATTTACTTTTGTTTTTGTATCTACCATACTAATAGTATTTTCTACGTTACTTACTATTTGCTCAGCATCTACATATGTATATTTTGCAACAAGTTCTGATGCAATTTTAATACTTTGAACTTCTTGCATTTTTGATCTATCAATAGAAGAGTCCGATATAGCTCTTTCTACATTTATTACTAAATTTCCTTGTGTTATAGGTTTTGATACTTCATATGTAAGTACTTTTCTGTTTGAATCAGGCATAACAACTTCGATATTATTATTTTCATCCTCATTCATTTTTAGAGATGCAATTACTATTCCTGCATCATATATATTTATATAGCCTTCTTTTCCTAATATATTTTCAAAATTTTCTTTTGAAACAGAAACCTTCTTTGTATATACATCAGACATGCTTACTTGCTCTCCTGATTTTAATACATACATGGCTTCTTTATCATTTATTTTTAGAGAATCTATAATGTTGTTATTTGAGATATTTAAAATTTCTTTTGAATTTAAAATTGTTTCAACTTTTTCGCTATTTAAGTAATTTGAATAAATACCATTTTTTGAAACTTCATTTTTATCATTTTCGATATTTAATGATACTAAACTACCTACTTCGCTCTCAAAAGAATTTTTATATGAATTAGATACAGTTACCTGATTTGCATCAGAATCCTTTTCTCCACAATATGTAGAAACTACCATTGCTATATCCGATACTACTTCTTTAGCATCTATATTTTCTAATCCTTCATAAACATATGTTACAAGATATTCATCCACTCCAGGAATGTTATAGTATCTTTCTTCTTTAACGATTTTTTCTTGATCAACCAAATATTCATCATCATATTCATTAAATTCAACCATTGATTTCTCATTTTTTACAGAGATATCAACGATACCATCTCTATATGAATAATTAGATTCATTGAATTTGATAGTGTCAGCATTCCCACCGTTTGTATTTTCCAATTTATTTGCATCAACTATAACCTTACTTGGTTTTTGTCCACTTATAACTGGTGCATCAATCCTAATAGCTGTTTCTCTAACAGGTAAAGTCTTTTCATCAGTTGTACCATCTACTTTTACAAGACTTTGTAGGATAATACCTCCACCATAATTTATGAATTTTTGTATTGAAGATTCAAGACTAACCTTTCTTTGATTCGTCCAAGAAACACTTAATGTATCTTCATATACAACCTCTTTCTCATTACCATCTTTATTTACATATACACCTGTAAGCCTTACCTTAGCATCACTTGCAATATTTTTATCATTTACATACTTTTCATACTTGTAAGTGAATGGCACTGAGATAATTGTCTTTACATCTGAATCAATTTGTTTTAAAGTAATCTCATTTTTTGAAACACCTTGAATCAAAGAATTTTGTCCTATGTTTTCACCTAAAACAAAGTTTAATCCCTTTCCTTCCTCACTCTCTAGGATACTAATTTGAGCGTTTTTTAAATACCCGCTTTCCTTCACCTCAAGTGACAAATCAATGGCTAAATCTTTATTATTTACATCACTAATAACCGAAGCAGTCTTAGTACCTGATCCGGTTTCAAAATATGCACTAAATTCTACATTCTCATTTGTTTTTGAACTTGAGAAAACTTCTGTAATGATTTCTGAAGCAAAAGTTTCTCCAACAAATAAGAAGTTGGCAGAAGTTAATGTAAATATTAGAAGAATAGCGAGTAACTTTGTCCTGATATTGCTTGATTTCATCTAATACTCCTCCTATAACAACAATATATTTATATTATTTAATAAACATACAAGTCAATTATACACTCTTATGTAAACTTTTTCAAGCATTTGTGTATATTTTTTTGGCTTTTTTTCAATTTTTAATATTTTTGTGTTATTTATTTCTTTGTATTTCTGTTAATTATTTGTCCTTTTGAAAAGTTTTTTTGCAAAAAAAGTCTTTCAAAAAAACAACATTTAACCCTGTTTCAGCTATATTTTATACTTATTTATACGTAATTCATATAACTTTATTATTACAATAATTTGAATATTTACTTATATTTTCGTACGTTATACGGAAATATGTTTTCCTAAAATTATATTTTTTTATATCTTTTTGATTATATTTTTACAATATTCTTTCTATATTTATATATATTGTTACAATTTGATTTCAAAGATGTATATTTTGGTAGGGATATAGAGGATAAAATTCCTCTATATCCTTACCGATTTTTTATGTTATTTTATAAACTTTGAATCTAATACTTTTTTCCTAATAAGTATGATTCCGCCAGCTATTATAACTATTGATACTGAAGCTATAGCTAGTACTTGAGTAAGTAAAATATTTGACTTATCTATACCAGTAGGTGGTGTAAATGTAACTATTTCTGTGCTTGATGCTCCTCTTTTCTTTAATGATTCAAAGAATTCACCATATTTAGGTGTAATAACACCTGTGATATATGTCATATCTCTTCTTCCTACTGTATTTTCGTATTTAACAATCTCAGCTAATGCATCAAACGCTAAACTGTTTGATTCATCTGAAGATAATGTAGATATTTTTTTCGTTGTAATAATATCAATTGTACCTGATGTCTTGACTTTTTCATCAGTATTTGGATTCTTTCCAATGATGATATCTTCTGTACCTCCATTTAAGTCTTTATCCAAATACAACATGTTTTCATGGAAAATATTATTGCCATACGCTCTAATAGGAACCAATCTAAATTCAAATGCTCCATTTGTAACTGCACCTTTATCATCTGACCATGGTCTATAATTATCATTTAGCTGATCTACTGAAAGAGCTAGGTTATTTTGAGTATCAGATGTATATTGTCTATTGTTTTTATCAATAATCGTTTTTCCATTTGCTACAGTCTTTCCAATCAACCTCTTTTCATAATTTCCATTACCATTAAGTTCTTCGATACTCGTATTTTTCCAATATCTATTGTAGTTGCTATTTTCTGATGTATCAAATACGGCATCTGTATCAACGTAATCTAATACTTGTCTTACCCTTGTTGTAACAATTGCCTGACCAGCAATACTTCCAGTATAATAATAGTTTCCAATTACTGAGCCAAATTTTAAGTCCTTCTTTCCATCTACCCTACTTCCACTTATGCTATATATACTATTGTTATCATTTACAGTTTTTGCAGCATTTATTATTGTTGCATATTCTCCAATTGGACTTTTTGAGCCAGAAATTTCACTAATTGCCTTTGTAGTATAATCTACCTCGCCCACATTTATCGCTGTAATTTTGTACCCAATAGCTATATATAAACCTTGTAATAAATCTTCATCGATGTTTATAAATTTAAAGTTTTGAATTCCTTTATTCTTTTCTTTTAGTTGTTCTAATTTATTTTCAGTTTTTCCTATTGCCTGCATCAACTCTATTCCAGTTGACTTGTTTTTGTTTAATTCCACAATAACTACTAGATAATTATCAGAATCTAGTTTTGCGACAACAGGAATATCATCACTCGGTTTGCCTTTCACTTTTTTGTAATTTATATCGTATTCTGCATTAAACAAGACTTTATTATCATTTGTAATAAGTTTTATTGAACTTACTTCATCATCAAGAACGATCTTGTTTTCAGGTCTTTCTATTAAACCAATATTAACATTTTTTACATTTTGCTTGTTTGCTATAGTTCCCTTTTTCTTCTTTGATGTTGTGTATAATCCATCTATCTCATCATCTTTATAGTTTAATATCTTAATTTTAGGTGTATCAGCATACATATCATACTTCTCATGAAGAACTCCATATGCTCCTGAGACGTCATTTGCCTCAGACATATCTCCACCATTCTTATTTGTAATGGTTTCAGAGTTTGCCATTACCTCTGCTCTTCTATACTCGTTATCTCTTACATATGATTTATTAGCATTTGATCCAGTTTCTGTATTACCTATAAACTCTTCTGTTAAACTTCCACCATACAATGTAGCCTTGAAGTCTTGGCCATTATATATAGTAGTCGTCTTACCGTATTTTATTTCATCGTAATTTGCAACATTTGAACCTGTTTTTAAATCATATTTTTTATATGGAGTATAAGTATATGTAACATATTTACCAAGAGCTAAATCATAGGTTGTCTTTGTAGATGTATTATTTTCAAGTTTTTCCTTCGTATTATATGCTGCTGGTTCTCCAGAAATATCTCTCGTATTTTGTTGACTATTTTTGTCATTTCCATATCTTGCTCTAACTACATAATTTCCTGAAGGTATATTTTCAAATCGATATGTTCCTACTTCTTGTGTTTCAAGTGAAGAAACCACTCCTGCAACATTTCCATCATCACCAAGTTTATCTCCAACTTTTCTTTCTATCTTTGTCCTTGCTGTCTCTACAGTACTTCTAAATCCAGTAAGCTCTTCAAAGGTTTTTCCTCCAAGTGAAGCTAGATTTGTATTTGTATCCCACAAATAATCAAATTCTACACTTTCAGTTTTACTCTTCTTTAGCTGAACTTTTTCTACAAGTTCTGTAGTAAGACCTCCTATTACTGCTTCATTATCATTTTTATCATTGTTATACACACCATCTCCAACAGAATCGTCATCTATCTTCTTGTCTTCAAATGCCAATCCAGATATTGTTTTTTCTGTAGATTCGTTATCTAGATACATATCAAGCACAGCTTTATATGTATCATTTTCGAATCTTGTATAGGTATCAAATGATCCAATATTTACATTTGAAGGTGCTGAATTTTTGTCTATCTTTCCGTTTATTTTCCTATTTTTATATGTAGAATAACTATTGATTTCCACTATATTGTCTTGTTTTCCAAGTCTTATTGCATCTCTTACGCCATCACTATTACCTTTATCAACCTTGTATGTAATAGAATATGTAACATTTTTTCCAATATCTATTTCACCTGGATTCTTTATTACATATGTTCTCTTATTATATGTCGTTCCATTTGATGAAATAACGTCTACAGGAGCTGATACAGACGCTGTATTTTTATTTAATGAGTTATAAGTTTCAGATGCTTTGTCAAATATCTTAGTCTCTTCTGTTTTTTTATTTTCTATTTTGGTTGTTCCATCACTATCATCAAGTATTTTGTATATATCTTTTGTAACAGGTATAAGTGAATTACTTGAATAATCATCAATTGCATTTATTTTAACTTTTGAATCAGTTGAATTATTAGTAAGAGTGATATTGTATGTCAAATATACATCCATTTCTGAACTATAAATTCCATTTTCCATATTTTCATAGAATTTATATAAATCATCATAATCTTTGTTTTTCTTATACAAATCTACTCTATAATAGTAATCTGTCTTAAATAAACCAAGTTTATAATGCAAAGTATTTGCTTCTTCGCTTGTAGTAACTCCCATAGTTGCAAAGCTTTGTCCGTATTTGTATGTCAGTTTTCTACCGTTTGTAATTACGTTTGCTTCTCTTAGAACTTTTTCTGCGCTTATATCAGTTTCTGCCCTATATCTAACTCCCAAATTTATATTTCTAGCATATGGATATGCAGCTATATATTTTGATGAGCCTTTTGTTGAATTTTTATTTAAAAGGATAACTGTATCATCAACTGGGAAGCTTAGTCCAAGTTCTTTTGTAGTAGCACTCATCTTATATTGTTCTTTTATAGTTCCATCAACATTTGTTGTAACTAAAGTTGAAGTAACTCTGTCTATCTGCTTCATACTTTTAACTTCACCAGTTTCTGCATCGACAGTTCTTGCATAAACATCATTTGCATTTGAAGTATACTCAAGCTCATATTCTCCACCTTCTCCAATTGCCTTACCTATGGTTTTTCCCATACCATCTATAACTTTATCACCTATAATATTACTAAATTTAGCATTGAATTGATCTCTTGAACTATTATATTGAACTTTATTACTATATGTATTTGCTATATCAATTGCGTGTGAAGAATCTATATAAGTTTCTTTATCAGCGATATTATCTGATTTTGCTGCTTTATAGTAATCATTTGCATTTGCACGATATCCACTACTATTTGTTTTTGGTATTAAAGACTTTGTCGGTTCATAGGTTTGTCCATCATATACAAATTGTACGTAAAACTCATTCTTTTTTAAGTCTCCGAGGTGAGCTAGTTGCACTTTAGCGCTCCATTCACCAGCCGCATCTGTATGTATTGGTTGTTCTACAAGTCCACCATTTATATCATAAAGTTGAAGTAATTCATTATTACTCATTCTTCTAACATATACTTCAACATTTTGATAAGGATTATCTCTACCTCCTATGTCTCTTATGCCATCTTCTGTATCACTTCCCTTATCTCCAGATGGATTATCTATCCATGCATATCCTCCAATATCCATAAGAAGTTCTTGACTTGCTCCTAAGCTAAATCTATTATTTATAGTTGATTTTACTGTTACTCCATTTGATAGAGTATATTGTTTATTTGATATGCCATCTATTACCCACCATCCATTACTTTCTTGTGAATGTTGTGATTCTGTGACAGTTACTACTGGTGCCTTGCTTGTACCATTTCCATCGTACCATTCTATACCTTCAAGAATTGCATTTCCATTTTTGGTATATGTTCTTCCTCCTACTTTCCATGACCATTCTGTATTCATTCTACCTGGTCTATCTGGATCCGCATTTGTAACCCTTACTTTATACTTTCTTGTATAATTCTTATACAAAAGTGAAGTTCCATCACCATCTTCATCATATGAAAAATACGTATCACTTGTAATATCAACTCTCACATTAAATGTAACATCATCTGGTATTCCAGATTTATCTGATACACAAACTTTTTCAAGTTCAATATTTGTTTTATTAGGTTTTTTAGTTACATTATTAACAATAGCCACTTCTGTAGTATCTTTACTATCTGGCGTAACTTCTAGAGTTTCCTCACCATCTTCCTTCTTTAAAGCATTTACTTTAAATCTAGTATTCTTTCCATATGAATTATTATCCACTTCGATAGTATAATTCTTTTCATCAATTTCCTCTATTTTAAAATATGGTTCCTCATCAAATGAATTCCACTCAATTTTTCCAGAAGTCCATGTTTCATTTGCTTTAATTATTTGATTTGAAAATGATTTTAACAATTTATCTGATGTTCTGCTTTCGTATACGTCTACATTAAAGTGATATTCTTTTCCAATATTTTCAGCTAGATCTGCCTCATCTCCAGTAAGTTTTTTCGTAACTTTTATGTATCCATAATTCTTTTTACTTATATTCTTTTGAATAGCAACCTTTACGGTATTTCTATCAAGTTTTCCTGAAGCACTGACACTTTCGCCCTTTATAACATTTCCATTTTCATCAATTATTTCCTCTATAGTATATGTCGGACCATCTTTGTTTCTACCATTCCAATCAAATCTACCTACATTTTTCGTAATGCCTAAAGTAACATTTTCTATTATAAATTCTTTTGATTGATTTGCTTCAATTTCACCATTTCTATATTTATCAATATAGTATGTAACTTTGTTATTTGCATTTACTCTTAGCTTGAATGTATATTTTACTTTTGGATCTACCTTACCTATTTTTCTAATCTTTAGATTTGCATATCCTGGGAATCCTCCTGGACTATCATTTACTGCTCTTACTATTATAGGTTCTCTTTCAACATCTGGATCATTTCTATCTATAAATCCAGTATTATTAGAAATAGACGCAAATACTGTTCCACTTGTATTTATCTCATTTACAGAATAGTACAATCTTTCCTCAGTTGGAGGTATTTGTATATCAATCACATTACTCTCCCACGAAACAATACCTTCACTTGTTGTATGCTTAGAAACTTCTACTGATTGTGTGTATTCTGTATGATCACCTTTAATGTATAATGAGAATATAAATACTGTGCCTTCATTTAAACTTACCCCACTATCTACAGTTTTTAATATTTTTAAATGTGCTATCTTTTCTTCTGAATTTTCAACTTCATTTTTACAAGTTAAAGTTAATTGATTACCATCATTTACTTTAAATTCACCATTTAATTCATCTTCTATATTATCAATACTGTTTCCTTTGCCATCTTCTAGTTTAACAAAAACCATACCTTCTGGCACACTTACCTCTTTTATACTGTAATTTAAACCAGTATGACCAGATAGTATTTCATATCCATCAAGAGTTCTTGACCATCTAACTTCATTACTTGAAATTGTAGATTCATCAATATCTCTTTTATCAAGAGTGATTCTTACATTTTCTCCATAACCTTCTACTGATAGATTAAATGCAAACTCAGCTCTTTCTATTTGATCTATAGACCATATTCCTCCCGAATTATCAAGTACTTTATCAATTTTTATTGCAAGGCTTTGTGAAATTTCTCTGCCATTTTCACAATGAACAATTGCAGGTGTATCTATCCTATTTGCACGTAATGTACCTTTTATAGTATCTTTAATATTGTGTATCTCACCTTCCTCACCTTCTATGTACATTTTTTCAAATACAATATCTTCTGGAAGTTCACTTTCTTGTACTTCGTAGTTAATTCCATCTTTATTTGATGGTATATTAAATTCAAGTGTCCTTTTCCAATAATAGAATTCACCATCTAATCCATGAGAATCCATAGGATCATTTGCTTCATTATTTTGAGTAAGTGAAACATATATCGGACTTGTATATCCATCGATTATTAATCTAAATCTATATATCTTATCGTTTATATTTATTCCCTTTTCCAATACAGATTTATTTATATACTTTTCAAGCCTTATATATGCTTTTGCACTTCCATTATTTTCACAAATCACGTTAAGAGTTGTATCTACAGTATTTTCGCTAAGTGTACTAGAAATTGTCTTATTTGGTGCTTCAACATGTACTCCACCATCTTTATCTTCATACATCTTTACAAATGTGACTTTCGATGATGCATCTATTTCTTCTACACTATAATCTATTTCACTTCTATCAGCTGGAATATTCAAATAAAACACACTACTTTCCCAATTTCCAGTAGATTCATTATAATTTTGATCATAATCTAACCCTATGTAAATAGGTGATGATAAACCAGTTGCTTTAAGCTCAAATTTAAATTTAAGTTCTTTTATATCTTTTTCACTCATATAATCCTTATTATTTACTTTCTTTATAAGTCTTATATGCGTGGTTGTAGCATGATTATTTTTACAAACTATGTGAAGCGGTACTTCAGTAGTATTTTTCTTAAGAGTTCCTTTTAATGCCTTTCCTTCTGTTACTTCTTCCTCATGTCCATCTTCAAATATCTTATATAGTACTGTGTCATATGGAAGATTTACCTCCTGCAATGTATATCCTTCTTCAACAGCACCATTTGGAAGTGTAATCTCTCTATCACATTCCCATATATTAGTTCCATCTTCATATTGTGTTCTATCCAATGCAAGATCTACACTATCAGACTCCCCATCTAATGTAAGTCTAAAAGTAAATACCATATCTTTCTTTTCTTCTTCTGAAAGATTTGACGTCCTTTCAAGGATCTTTTTTAAATGAATGTGAGCAACATTGTTTACTGAAACCCTATCTTTGCACACCACTCTTATAACACTATTTGATAATCCTGAAAGTTTTCCTTTAACAGATTTAGTTATGTCTGTAATAAACTTATCTGGATTTGTTTCATCTCTAGGTTCCTCATACATCTCGACAAATTCATTATACGTTGAAGCGCCTTGCTCATTAATACTATATGACAATTCTTCTTTTCCAAAAGGAATATCATATTCAAACTCTCTTTCAAATATATCTCCTGTTCTTTGCAAATGAGTCATAGCAAATGTTTTTGATTCATACCCCTCTACATTAAGTACAAACCAGAAAACAAGATCATCTTTCTCACTTTCTGATAAATCATTTGTATCTAATACTTTCTGAACGCGAATTTTAGTATCTTTCACATATTTATTTAAGCAATGAATTTTTAAAGGTACACTTGTATCATTAGGCTTCAATACTCCTCTTAATCCGTCTTTTATATCTGTCTTCTCTGTACTATATGTACCATCTTCATTTTCTTCATGCAAGTATTCATAATTAATATCTTCAGGCACATTTATTTCGTACAAAGTATATGGTACGCTTTCTACTCCATCTGGAATAAAATATGTTAAATCTTTTGACCATACATCTTCTGTAGGAGACTTATCTAACGTAAATTTATGTTCAATAGGCTTTCCTCCATCTATTTGATTTTCAACTTTAATCTTAAACTCAAAAACTTTATCATTTTTTTCTTCTTCTGTAAGTGTGCTGTCATTTTCTAATCTTTTTTCAAGATGAATATGTGATATCTTTCCATTTTCAGCATTTTTTGCATTTAGTGAGAGTTTTCCATTAATTGCTTCACTCAGTCTTCCCTTGGATGCTCCTTGAGGAATATATGTATAATTTCTTTGTGCATATTCCATCACATTTTCAGCATTTGGTACACCTACTGAATCAAATACTCCATCAAGTGATGTTCGCTCTATATATTCATATTCTGGTGCCTCACCATCAGCATCCCACATAAGCTCACCTTTAGAATTCCATGTAAGAGCTGACTGATTTATAAAATTCAAATTAACTACATACATGCTTGTAGAGATATCCCAAACTGGATCTACTCCCTGATTTGTAAAATACCATGTATTTGATTCATTCAAATATTTTGTATTTCCATCAACAACATATCTTAAGTTTTTAACTTTATCAGTCTTTGTAATTTTTACAATGAAGTCAACTGAAGCATATACGGTATTATGTACGTTTACTCCACCTTCATTTTTAATAAATTCTTTTGTAAGTGAAACCATAGCAGATTCTGTATATTTTCTATATTCATTCTTTATATAAACATTAATTTTATTATTTAGTTTGTCAATATCTGCTACTGTTCCAACAAGCGAATTACTGTTTGAGCCCTCTATTGTAGTAATATAATCTTTCTCCGTTGTTACTCCATCAATTGATGTTAAATTTGCTTCTTTTTCTGTAATAGTATAGCTTGGAATACTTGAGTTTTTCGTCCATACTATACTTCCCGCTGAATTCCATGATTTATCGACATTATTATCAAAAGTCACTGATACTCTATTATTGGAATCGTTACTAATCGTTTCTGTTCCACCTTGATTTGAAATATACCAATCTCCAACTGTTAATATTTTTGAATTTGCTCCATTTACGTATTTTACAACTCCATCATCATTTGGAACTGAAATTTTAAGTTCATAATTCACAGTACCTGAAACTTGATATGAATTTTCTTCATTAAATTCATCTTTCTTAACAAATTTTTTATTAATATAAAATGCACCACAATTTAATGTGTTTTTAACTTTTGTAGTTGCATTTCCATCTTTATCAACAGCAGAAATATTTTCATTCTTTCTATTTGAACCAGAATAATCAATAGATGTACTATAATCAGCTTCAGTACTTCCATCTTCTAAAGTATATGTAGCTTCTTCTATTGTATATCTTGGTATGTTTTTATCTTCTATCCATTTTATTTCTCCACTTGACTGCCACGTAGCTGAATCAATATCACTAAAGTGAATCTTTACCCTATTTGATGTAGCATCTTTTTCTAATCTTTCACCCGTGGTGTCGTAGTTAAAATACCATGTACCTTCATCTAGTATTTGAGGTTCTAATCCCTCGACATTATATGTACATGACGTACCTTCTCTTATAGTTATACTTGCAATAAATTGTACATCACCTGTAACCTTATAACTTCCTTTTGTACCATCGCTTTTATTTACTTCAAAGTCCTTTACTATTTTTAAATGCGTTCCAATATTTCTATATGTATTTTTTGCATTTATTTCAACTATACCTTCTGGTGAAGAACTATATACTATATCTGTCTTTGTATTTGTATTTGTTCCTTCAAAAGAGCAAATATAATTATCTTTTGTTGTTCCATCTTCAAGTGAAATAGATTCTTCTGTAATTGTATATACTGGATCTCCCTGAGCAAAATCCCACTCAATTTTTCCCTTTGACATCCAAGTTGACCTTGAAGTCTCATCAAAACTTAGCACTACTCTATTTTGAGAGGCATTTGGATTTTCACTTTCACTTTGTAAATACTCATTAGAGCCATCTGACATTAAATAATATGTACCTGTTGGTAATGGTTTTTCTGTGCCATCTGCCGAAATATAACGAGCATTTTTCACAGTATCTGATATTTCAAGTTTTAAACTAAAATATGCATTTCCCTTTACTGTCCTATCTTTTTCAGATCCGAAATAATTTTGAACAAATCTTTTATTAATTTTAAACTGTATTCCTTTAATGCTTTCATCTGTATTTATAGCAGTAACAGTCATAGCTTGTTCAATAGGATCTGTATCTGATAACAATCCCGTCTTCCTTCCATTCACTGCACCTGGTATTTCAAGCGAATAATTTCCACGAATAGATTTTCCATTTGTATCTACTATATCTGTTTCATATAATTCATATGTTGGAGAATAGCCACTTTTTATTTCCCAAATAATTTCACCTTGTGATTCCCACAATTCATAATTATTATTATCGAATGGAATTATAACTCTATTTGCATCTGAACCACTAATTTCTACTCCAGGGCCACTACTCATATAATATGAATTATTCTTTTCTAGATGAGTCAAATTTCCATCAACATCTATATAGTAGCAATCATCAATTTCATTAGGAATGTTTATTTTCATCATAAATGAGACATTCCCTGAGAAATTTTTATTAGATCCTGTTTTATTTTTAAAATATTTTTCTATTCTTATCTTAGCCCTATTGAAATCACCATAAAGGTTTTCTGCTGTAATATATATATAGCCACCAGTGTTGTCAGAAAGTTTTCCCGTATTTCCTTCTTTATTTTTATTATAAATAGTCGTTATGTATCCTTCTGTCTCACCATTTAAGTTGTATCCTGTTTCTTTAATGTTATATGTAGGAGAAGTTCCTTCTTCATCCCACTTAATTGTTATATCTGAATCCCATGATCTACTATTTCCATTTATATCTAAAATTATGCCTGTATCCGCATTGGAAATGGTTTCTCTACCAGTTGAATAGTCATAATTTAAATAGTATTTACCAGCTGGCATTGGAGTCTCAACACCACCTAATACATATTTTGTTGTCCCAGCACTATTGGTATCTATTTCTAGACTGAATGACACTGTTCCTGTAACACTTTTTTGGTATTTTTCTGTGATATTATCTCTTGTCTTTTTTTCGTACACAAGTTTATTTATATTAAACTTTGCTTCTTTCCAACCAATTGATCTATTTGTAGCATTAAGAGTTATAATTCCCTGAGTAGATTGTGAAAATGAACCACTATACGGACTTGAAGAGCCATTTATTGTAATTTTATATTCATCCTTACTAAATGTAACCCTTGTATCTTCATCAGAAAAGACTTCTCTTATTTCAAATGTAGGTAATTCCGGACCATTTGGATAGAATATCTCTGGAGAAACCCAATTTGCCTCATCTGAATTATTAAATCCCATATATATTGTTTGCTTTGTAGTATTAATCTTTCCATCTGTACTAACATAATAATCATTGCCACCAATTAAATCTTTGTTCTCCCCATTAGATAGATAATAACAATCTGTTGGAATATGTAGCTTCATTTCAAATCCTGCTGTTCCATTAACAGGAGTTAATCCTCCATTACTATCTGTAAAATACTTTTTCAAATCAAATTTAGTAGGAATAATATCTTCGCCACTATTCACACATGTAATGAATAATGGATTCGAATCATTATCATCCCTTGTAAGTGTACCTGAAAGTATTCTTGTGTTTTCATCTGCAACATTACCTTTTGAATCAGATAAGCTCACTAAATGAATCGACTTACCATTCATATCAATTTCTTCAATTGTATAGCTTAATTCGTTTTGACCACTATATATTGGATAAGATATTACTTTGTGTGATGATTCACCATCTTTATATACTACATCAATAATATCATCTCCATAACCTTGCACATTAAGTCTAAATCTAAATGTTTTACCATCATATGCACTAGCATTTGATTGTATATCTTTCTTAATTTTTAAATATACAAAATCTGGTATATCTACAGTATTTATAATTTTAACTTTTACAGTACCATCTTCAGATTGTGCCAAATTTCCATCAGCTTTACCTGTCGGATTATTCTCTCCTACATAAATAACTTCTTTAACTCCAGGAAGTTTTTCAACTTCGCTAACCTCATAAGTTGGAATTTCTCCATTTTTATCCCATATAAATTCACCTGATGTATATGTTTCTGAAAGTGATGAGGTATCAGAGTCAAATTTTAAAACCACTCTATTAGTGTCTGAATCTGATATACCTGTGTTTGTCAAATAATAATCTTTATTAGGATCCAAGCTTATAAATTTATCTGGAAGAACATATTTTAAATTTTTAACACCATCTGTATTAATTTTTGCTTTTATGTTTACTGTCTTGCCTTTTGCAATTTCTTCAGCACCTCGTCCTTCCCATTCTTTTATAATCTGTAATTTTCCATGATCTAATTCCGGATTATGAACATTTTCTGCCGTGACACTCAAACTTGCATTAACACCGACAGGTGTTTCTATAGTACCTGTAAGTTCCTTGTTAGTTTCATCTTCTATAGCTTTTGATTCACCATTTATTATTAAATTGTACCATCTCTTAAATGAAATACCTTCATCATCGTAGTTTTCTTTTATACAGTATTTTACTTCTGTTACACCTGTAGTTACATATAGTTTAATTACATCTGTTTCATATGTATATTGACCATTTGAAGAACCCTCATCACCACTATAACTTGTAAATTTAGCAATAGCTTCCGTTGGCTCCATACTATTGTCAATATCTATTAAAAATGTAAATTTTTTTCTTTCAAGTTCTTCTCTAGTAAAGTATTCATCTGTATTAGAAAATGTTTTAGAGATTTTAAATGACACTGGTTTTTTAGGTATCGTAGAATTTTCTATAGTAAAACTTACATTCGGACTTCCTATTTCACCTTTTAAATTTCCTTCACCTTTTGCAACACTTGTTGAATTTGATGAATTAATAACATAATATATATCATCACTTACTTTTTCAAACTTATCAGCAACCTCACCTAAATCTGAAATTGCCTTTACATATTCTACATTTATTACCTCATAAGTTGGAGGATCACCTTCCCAATAGAATGTTCCAGATTTCCATGTTTCACTTGTCTTAGCGTTTTTATGAACAGTCACCTGAGGTAGCCTATCTTTATTGGCATCACTTGAGCCTTCTATATTATCCTCAGTTAAACTCCTATCATTTGTTAGAAATAATGGCTTATCCGTTATTGTAAATTGTTTTTTATTTTCATCTGTACCATCAGCTGAATACTCAAACGTACCACTAGTAATCATTATACCGAATGCATATATGTTTGATTCTATAGTATCTGATGTTATCACTTTTTTAATAGAAATATAACCAGATTTTGAGTGACTACTTACTGTGTTTTTACAAAAGATATCATTAGTCTCATCCGAATAATCTTTTCCAACAGGTTTTCCATTTTCACTAGAATTTCTTCCTGACGAAAATTCACTATCATCCATAAAAAGTACAGCCTCAGATTCACCCATAGCAGCAACTCTTCCCATTATAGTTTGTTCATTTGAGAAAATCATTCTTGTTTCATCTATAGGTACACTTAAACTATCTGTCACATCACTATCAAAAGTAATTGTAGAAGCCATATTAAATAAACTATAATATGCAGATGTATTATCATTAATAACTATATGTCTGCCAGCTCCAGAGATTGATTCAAATTTTATCAAATTACCTAGTGATGAGCCTATTTCTTGTACATAATAAATTGGTCTTTCAAATATTACTGGATCCCATCCTATATATTCATCATCAACCCATTCTAGATTGCCTGATTCGTCTATATTCTCTTTATCTAAATTTATGGTTTTTTCTTTAAGTAATTTCCACTTATTATCTTCCTTTTTCTTTGCAATGGCTTTTACTTTGAATGAGATATTTAATTTTTCTTTATTTTCTGCACTAAGCGTATCATAACCTGAAATTTCTTTTTTAATTCTAAGTTTTCCAAATTGTTCTTCTACAGAGTTTATTGCCGTAACCGTAATATCTCCAGGTTTGTAACTACATATACTAAACCAATCTGAAATATTTGGTATTCCACTTATAGTTGAATTTACTCCCTGCACTGCAATTTCGGAAATATTTACCTTTACATTCGCATCACCCTTTGCAAATCTGATTGTACCACTTGACCAATCTTTATCATCTGTAGTTGAAGTAAAGTCAAGTTGAACATACTTTCTACTATCTACTAAATCTTCATATTTTAATTCTGTTGTCCCATCTATTTCAACCAGTTCCTCAGAGTCATTTTCTAATAGTCTTAATCTATGTTTTCCAAATGGTAAACTATAGCCTCCTTTACTATATGAAAAATAGCCTTCAATATTTACTTCAAAATTGAAAGTTTGCTTTAACAAGTCTTTTTTATCTTCAGGTGCTTCATTATATAAGATTTTCTTTAGTATTTTAATGTTATTATCTTGAAAATCTAACTTATTCTTAAATGACCATTTAGCATCATTGTCATACTTTACAAGAGTTGCTTCAGCTTCTCCTCCTGTATTTTCTTTACCATCTATAGTTCCTGTTACCGTTCTATCTGTAAGAAGTTTTGTTATTCCACTTTCATCTACCTCTTCAGTAATAGAATATGTTGGATTTTGGGTACCCGCTTCCCAACAAATTTCATCCGTATAATCTTCCCACACATATCCAATTAATTTTTTTGCAGAATTATATTCTTTATAAGCCCATTCATCACCAAAAGAAAGTCTTATATCTTTTGTATTTTCCTTATCACTCGCTGTTTTGTTGTAGACAATTCTTCCATTAAAATTAAATTTTAAATGCAATGACCTTACGTATTCATCCATTTCATTTTCAGACAAATCTGGTATGTTTTCAACACTAAGAAATTTTTTAATAAGTAAACGTCCATGATATGATTTTGTGGTATTTGTAACTATAATCTTAGGAATCTTATCTTCATTATTATCAAATTCAATAAATTCACCTGAGCCATTAATAAGTTCACTATCATCATTTATAATGCTTAAAGCATTTTTTGCAAACTCTTCAAGCTGAGTTTCACTACTTGGATCAAAACTAACAGCTATCGCACCATCTCTTATATATCCTTTTATTTTTTCCTTGTATTCATTAATAGCTGCACCTAATTCTACCGTTCTTCCTGTACTTTCAGCTTTAATTTCCTCAACATTATAACTTGGATTTGCTGAATTTTTGTACCACTTAACAGATATAGTCTTAGCTACACCTCCCTCAACTTTTTCTAAAGCTGTAACTGGTACTATAATATTACAACTATGCTTATCAGAAATATTTTCTCTAGGATGTACCTTTCTATAATCTTCTACTGAAACATCTTCATCCAAATAAGTGACTCCATTATATGTAAATGCACCCTTTTCCCCTGGTCTAATAGTTACTAAAAATGGAAATTTTTTACCTACAAGTGTGCTTCTACTACTATCACTCGTATCATTTTCACTTGGTACCACTTTCTTATAAAGATTAATTTTTCCTTGAACAGGTGGTGTTTCAATTTTATTTTCTATTTCAATTGATAAAACACCCTGAAACATTTTACCTTGAATTGTATTATTATTTGAAATCGAAATTCCATATTTATTATTTGAAGGCCTTGTTGTCTTACTATCATATACAATTGCTCCCTTGCTATCTCTTATAATTACTCGTGAAATTTTTGCATTTTTATATTCATCAGGAAGTTTATTTGTCTTCTCTACTAGTTTGAATTTTAATGCAGAATCATTCCTGCTACTTTCTGATGCTTGAGTATTTATCCAATAGTATACCTCTGACTCTGATGCCTTTGTAACTTTAGGGTTTACTGATATGGTTTTAGTTGGTGCAGAACTTCCTGATTCAATTATCTTTTTATCTTTATATATTTTTGCAGTATTTGTACTTGTAACTGTAAGCTCAAATGGTATACTAACATCTACATCTTCACCATTTGGGCCTTTCATCTTTTTAGTAATCTGAATCTGACTGTCATTTATGCAATCTAATAAATTGCTTTCATAGTACTGATACCATAATGAACCACTAATTGCAGCATTCAATTGTTGCCAAGGTTCTGTACCACTTTCTTGATATTCTAACAAAATAGCACATTGTCTATTATAAGCCGCTATATCTGCTGCTGCTCCAATTAATCTACCGGTATCATCTGTATTCAAATCTGTCCCTTCTAGCCACTGCTCTACCATTTGATCACTATCACTTGTTTTACCATATCTATAATAGTCATACCCACTCCTATGTGGATCCATCGGAAACTCTGCGTCATGAAACATAACAGGTAATTTAGTATGACGGTTATCATATGGAGGAGCTGTCAAAGCCATACGATTAAATACAGGATCACCTATAAGTCCTCTTCCATTAGCCATCATATCACCAGGCTCAACTAACCATGCTTTTTTTGAATATTTTTCAAAGAAAATCGCAGTTCGAGCACTAGAATCAGTTCCATCTAATATTTTAGCAACCATTTCATCTCTTTGTTCATCACTTGCTGGAGAATAATTATTTTCAACATAATCTATAATAGGTTGATTTCCAAATCTTTGAAGAAACGTGTCAAATTCTCCTGGCTGCATAGAACATTCTTTATAAACCCAATGTACCCATTCACCAAGATAATTACCATAATAACTAAGATTACCAAAATATGAACCTAAGTCCTTATATGCTCCACCATGAGCAGTGTCACGCACTGCAGCTGCAATACCTCCATTAGCATTGTCAACTTGATAAACAGGATATGTGATGAACCACATATTGTCAACTGCTCTATATCCAGATAACTGAGATACTATTAGAAAACCATACCAAGTACCATTTATCATATATTCATTATATGAAAAACCATCATTAGTTAATTGTGAATACTGTCCCTTACCATTCATATATTTGATTTTTGTTTTAATTTGTAAAATCTTCTTGTCTATTTGACCACTCTCAAAATTTATAACAATATAAAATTTTTGATTTCCTTTTGGGAAATTTTTATTTAAATTAGGATTACTTTCAAAAGAATAATTTTTCAAGCTATCTTTTACATCATAATTATTTAAAATTTTCCACGTATTTTGCCCACCATCACTTAAATGAATACCCTTTTGATTGACATCTGTATATAGAACAAAATCTGTCATAGCTCCATAAACAATGTTGCCATATGATTTATTCACATAATCTATACAAAAAGGTCCTATTAAATATTGATTATTTGCATACTCCCTCGTAACCTTACTATAAGAATTTTCAGTTACCCATTTTGGTTCTCTTAAATTAAATCCATTTTCAGATGGTACATCACTTCCTGCAGCTCTAATAAATTCCTCAAATTTTCTTGCTTGTTGTGTAAAAGGTTCTCCTTCATAACTAACTGTAACTATATTATTTCCATTATCACTTGGTCCAATACTACTGCTCCACCATGCCATCGCAATATGGCTATTGTGATTACTATTTTCTGCTGCATGTGCTAAAATATAGGCTTGCATAGGAGTAGCTGGAATTGAACCCCCTGAAGAATAGCTTAATTTACCAACTTTATATTTATAATGTTGTCTTGCTTCTGCATATGTAATTTGTTGCAATCCATCTAGTGCCCAACCATATGCAGACCAATTATTAGCTGTATGATCAACTTTATTACCCACATCTTCAGGAGTTCCCTGAAAATAACTCCAAATAGCTGTTGCATCCTTTGGTATTTCACCACCATTTACAAATCTTCTTAATTTTCCTCCTTTTTGCCTACAAAGTATATTTTCCTTTCCTTCCAAATCATCAAAGTAAAGGCCTCCACTCGCATCAGCACCATTATAAGGTTCACCTATATAACTAGTTCCTGTCATTTTCGTTCCCTGACTTACAAATGCTAAATCACTCACTTTTCCAGGATCAGTATCAGCTATAATTTCTGCAGATATTTCTCCTAAGAATACGATGTTTAATACAAACATACACATTATTACTAATATTTTTGCTAATCTCTTACCTATATTCATATTAAACACCTCTCTTTCTATTAAATATTCTTGTTTTACTGTACACCACAAATGCTGCCACACTCAGCAACACAACACTTGTAATTATGAGTGATGTATACATAAATGCATCACCAGTTTTTACGAGGATAATCACATCAGCTTGTGACATATCATCTTCTTTCTGAGCTTTGTTTCCTGGTGAAGAATCTATATCAGTCATTCCATATATATTATAGTCTTCTGCTATTTCCACAATATTATCCATAAGTCCCGTATTCGTTTCTGACATTTCTTTTGTTAGTATAAGAGATATTTCTTTTGTTTCTCCTGGATTAAGTTCTACATTTTCAAGAATACTCGTATAAATATTTCCATCACTTGAGGTAAACCATGCATTATTTTTGTCAAGTGATGAATTTAGTTCCATTCCTTCTGGCACATAGTCTACCACTTTTTTTGCATATCCTTTTAAATCACCATTATTTTTTACATTTATTTTGTATTCAACAAGTACTTTGGCTCCATTTAATTGTCTTGAAGAAATTTCATCTTTTACAAATTTTGTAAAGTTGTATTTTGTAGAGTTTGTACCTCTTGATGTTTGTACCGTTACCTTTTCAATTCCCATATCAATTTCTAAATCAAACTTCATTGCATGTATTAGACCTAAGTTAATATTTGATACACTGTTTCCATCTATTTCAATTCTATCTGTTTTGGCTACATTTATTTGTTTTCCATCTCTATCAATATTTCCTGTATATGCATCAGAATTTACACTTTCATCTATACCTTCTTTTTTGTATGTTGTAATTCCATATAATTTTGAATCATATTCAAAAACAACAATATAATTACCATTTTCAACACTTGAAAATCTATATATATTTGAATTATTTACAGTTTGTCTCTTCTTTATCGCAAGACTATCTGCATCAAGCAAGTATATTTCTATATTTCCAACATTGTGATCAGTTTTTTCACCCGCATCCATTTTTCCATTTTCATCTTTATCAAGCCAAATACTTCCTGAAATATTATATGTACGTCCTTTTGATGAATTCCCCAAATTTCTACGATCTACACCTTCAGAATCAATATCCCCTGGTTCATTATCTAAATCTTCTTCAGATGCAACTAAAGTTTTTACTACACCATTAGACGATTGCGATTCATATTTACCTGTTAAATTACCCTTATTTTCAACGGTTTTTTCTAAACTTCCATCAGTTGATATAGCTTTTGCTTCAATATCTATAAGCGCTTCTGTCCCTACTTCTAGTGCTACTGGTAGCTTAATACTATTGCCATAATAATCACCTGAAAAAATTTCATTATTATCATTTATATAAGCTAAACTCTCTATCTGCATACAATCAGGTATTTCATCTGTAAAATTTATATTATATGTAGGCACAACACCAACATTTTTTATTCTAAACTCATAATTTACTATATCTCCCAAGTTTACATAGTCATTACTATCTTGAGATACTTGATTTATCTCTACAATTTCTCTCGCTATACTTACAATAATTTTGTTTGATTCTATAGATTGTACTCCAGGTACTTCAATATTTGCCCACATTTCTTGAGTAATATATGTATTTTGCTTAGACACCTCTTTTGTTTTTAAAACAAATTTAAGTATATAATTTTTCTTTTTTTCCATATTAGCTAAGTCAACATGTATAATTCCCAAATTTTCTCTATATTCTATTTTTCCAACATCTTTAGTATCATAATCTGAATCGACATAATAAAATTCTGAAGTGACATATTCAAATCCATCTGGAACTTTTTGATCTATCATTAAATTAGGAAGATTACTATCTGTATTATTCATTACATTAACAGAAAATTCATATTCTTTTCCTTCATATAAATATTCTTCTTGCTCACCATAATATTCTTCTTTAGCAACAAGTTTTGCAACTTTAATAGCAATATTTTCAATTATTTTAGAAGTTTCTCCCACAATATTATCAGCAATCGCATTTGCTGAAATACTTATATTTTTTTCTGAATCCATATTTTCATCTGTAGAGAAATTAATGTTTATTTCCAAATTTTTTACAATTTCTACATTAGGGCATGTGACTTTAAGTTTTTCTTCTGAAACATTTTCAACTACTATATTTTCACCTGTGACGACTTCATAGTTTTTATACTTAAGCGCATTGTCATATGTTATAAAAGAGACAACATTATTTAAATTTTCTTTTCCTATGTTCTCTATTTTTAAATTTAATTTTATATCCTCACCAGTACTTAAGATTTCTTTATCTGTAGAAATCTTAAGGTCAAGTTCAGGTCCTATTCCAGTTGTAAGACCAACAATATCTGGACAAGATTTTTCGTTTATATTTCCAGATAAAGAATGGTTTACGTATTCTACGAGATATGTTCCATAAATATTCTTTTCTCTTGGTATATTTTCAGGTATTTCAAATTCATAACTAAACTTAAATACCTTTCCAGAATCAATCATTATACCTTCTTTTTCAGGCACTATAAGATATGATTTGATATTATCGAATGAATCTGGATATTCTACCCACCTATTTTTTTCGCTTCCAATAGCCTTATCTGCTTCACCATTCTCTGAATAATATATTTTAAACTTTATATCATTTTCGCTATCCTGCTCAATCCCTGAAAGCATTTTTGTAGATATATTTGTCCCCATATCATCACCAGTAATTGGATCTCTTACACCTTCAAATGGTATTCGACCTAATATGGTCATGTCTGATATTTCATTCATATAGTTGTTCATTACCACAATACCCATTTGAGCAGTTCTAGCTGGCATTGCTATACTTATTAGTTCTTCCTTTTTGCCTTCTCTTACTGATGTAATAAATCCATCATCCACATAATCTGATATATCATTAATACTTACTACTCCACTTGGCGCACTGTATTTTATTTCTTTTTCGCTCTCTCCAACTGAACCTATACTATTTTCAACTTCAACATGAAACGCATCAGAAATAGAAGGTGTATATTTATCTACATCTATATTTGCATTTAATATGATATTTGTACCATTTGAAATCTCCCCAGGATTCAATATATTTTGTTTTCCAATAATTCTTATATATACAGATTCTTCATTTTCCACACTTGAAAGAGCCAAGCCATCTCCATAACTTATAGCAGAGTTTGTAATTTCAAAATCTGTAATATAATTTGGAATATCTAATCTTATATTTGTCTCTCCATATACTTCTGAATCTTCTCTATTATTATTAAGAGCAATTATAATTTCCACGTTCTCATTTTTGGTAAGTGTAGATAAATTTTCTTTATTAATAGAAATACTTGGAATATTTTTAACATCTTCAAATTCAATCTTTGTATTTATATTCCCTACTTCTATATCATTTTCTACATAATTATACTTTGCAATAAGCTTTGATGATATAGATATATCTTTTAAATTATCTATACATGCACTATAATCACTTTTTTCTTCAAGAGAAACTTCTCTAATAGCACGAACCTTTTTTATTACTAAATTTCCTTCAGATACAGGCTTTGACGTGATAAATAAAAGTTTTCTTTGACCTTCAAGATTAACTTCTATATTTCCATCTGCAGTAACAATCGTATCTTTATCTATAAATCCTACTTGGTTTCCCAAACTATCCTTAATTTCTATATTCCCTTCATTTCCAAGAATTCTATCAAAATTCTCTTTTGAAACAACTATCCTTTTATAATATATGTCATCAGTGTCTATATAGGAATCTATCCTTTTACCTTCAGTACCTATAAATGATGCAAAGAATCCTTCATCATAATCTTGAATTTTTAAATTTTCTAATATGTCTATGTATGAGATGTTAATAATTTCATCAGTAACAATCTCTTTTACAACCTTAACAGGATTCCTATAATTGAAATACATAAACTTCTTTGTAAGTTTTTCTGTTTCTTGTCTGTTTTCTATAGAAACTAGATTTCCCATTTGATTCGATAAATCATATTTGTATGTTTCCTCATTTTCACAAATATCATCGCTATATAATGTCTGACTTACTTTTATGTCAGAAAAAATATCAATGTTCTCTTCTGGTATATCTACATCAAGATATGTGTATGTAACCACAAACTCATCTACACCTGGTATATTGTAAATTCTATCTTCCCTTTTTTCCTCTTCTATCATAGTATCTTTATCGTTTTGTACGACTACCTCTCTAGGATTATTTTGAACATAGATATTTATTTTTTTAGATTCTTCATCATAGTTCCAATTGTCATCATTAAACGTAATTTCTTCTGCTTTCTGTCCATTTGTGGCTTCTAAAGTATTTGCAACCACAGAAATGTTTGATGGTGTCTTTTCCATATAGTCTGGAACAGATATTTCAAGCTGTGTTTCCTTTACTGGTATAGTATTTTTTTCAATTTCAGAATTAATTCTATTATCGACTTTAACAAGTGTCTGTATAATTATTCCTGATCCAAAATCGATATATTTTGTAACCTCGACTTCAGTTTTTATTTTCCTTTCATTTTTCCAATTTATCTTAATTTGAGTTTCACGCTCTATATCATGTTCTTCACCGTTTTCATCAACGTATATTCCTGTAAATCTAACATTTGCTATATCTGAAACATTTTTAAATTGTCTTTGATTTATATATTCTATAGGGATTGAGAAATTAATGGTAGCATCTGCTCTTACTTGCTTTAACGTGATAGCATTATCTTCAATTTTTTCAATGAAATCACTATATTCATCAAGTACGTTTGTTTCTGTAATAGTTTCTCTTCTTGAGTTTTCTGTATCAGCTTCATCTGCAACTTCATTTTCTGTAGAGTCTTGAATTATTTCTTCTCCAGGTAATTTATTTTCGTCTACTTCTTCTATATCAATTACAAGTTCAGAATTCTTTTCTTCTATCTCGCCTTGTGTCTCCACAACTTGATAATTGTCTTCATCTGTACCTTGAATATTACTATCACTGCCTCCGACAACAATTTCAACCTCTTCACCATTCTCCTGGATTTCACTACTTTCTTCAACACTTTCTTCACTTATACTTTTTCGAATATTGGAAATTTTAAATCCCAAGTCACCTTCTTGTGACTCAATTTCAACCATGCCATCCTTTAAATATCCTATTTCTTTGACATTTAAATCGAATTTCATCTCTAAATCGTAGCTATTTACATCGCTTGATGTGGTGTATGGATTTTCACTTTCTTTGTCAAAATATGCATCAAATACGATGTTTTTGTGACCTGTTTCATTTTCACCATTATTTCCAAATAGACCTTGAAAAACACTCGTAGCATATACCTTTCCTACAAGCGCAAAATTACCAAAAGTCATTGAAAAAATAATGAACATGACCATTGTCTTTTTCAAAATTGATTTTGCCATTTCTCAAATCTCCTCTTTTTTGCCCCTATATAAACATACGCATATGTTTACACCATATATAGATATTCTAGTCTTAAATTAATCTAAAATACATTAAGTTCTTATTACAAAAGGCTTTTAAAGATTTTTATATCTATTTTATTTTACGGATACATATATTACCTTCTCTTTATATTCAAATATAAAATTTAAATTACTTTTTTGACTCTTTTTATTTTCAAAAATTATTAATTTGCTTATTAAATGTTTCCCTAAAATATTATTTAATTAAAAAAATAAAACTCACCGAAAACCTTGTTTCAGTAAGTTTTATTTTATTTTTATAATGTTATATTATTATGACACCCCTAGTCTTTTAAAATAGCTTATTTTGTTCTTCTACCCTTTTTTATATTATTAAAATTTTGTATCATCTTTGTTAGCGTATTTATCTAGGTATCCCACCTTAAGAGTATATACTGTTACTACCTCAGCTATGATAGATATTATACATACAATCAAGGCTCTTTTTCTTTCTTTTTCTTTTTGCATGATACCTGTTGGTGGCATGAATGTAATTATTTCTGATGCACTTGAGTCTCTCTCCTTTGTTGCCTCTTCAAATATCTCTAGACTTGGATCTGTATTTCCTATGTAAATAGCATCATCTCTTCTACCAGCAGTATTTTCATATTTTACAATTTCTGTGAATGTATCATATGACATATCTTCAAAATCACTTGCCGATAATACCTTTGTAACTACGAGATTCATTTTTGTTCTATATGGATTATTTTCATCATGTTTTCCAAATGGAACTGTGCATGCCTCAAATGTTTCATTTGATACCTCGCTACCAAAGTCATCCACTGACAGAATCAAATTGCTTTTATCTTTTTCAACATAAGATATTTCATTTTTATCTTTTATGCTATCTACTCTTATCAAGTCTTTCTCAATCAATCTTCTTGCATCTACACCATTACCATTGAGTTCAATTGCACTTGTAGTCTTCCAATATTGATTATTCGTATTATTTTTGCTTAAATCAACAGATAAATCATTATCTACAAAGCTTGCAATCTGTCTTACTCTTGTCTTAACAATTCTATCTACATTATTTTCTATAACTCCTGTGTAGAAATACTTTCCTATACCATTATCATTATCTCCAAATGTTATTTTGCCATTCTTTACGTTGCTTTTTTTCAAATCATCAATCTTTGATTCAATTTTATTATATCTTACTACCTTATTTCCAAAGTCTGTTGTTGATGAAGGATTAAACAGCTCATCAATCCAAGCTGGTACATAATCTTCATCTCCTATGTTAAATGCAGCGATTTCATAATTTATTTCAACAGTGGTGCCTTGTAAGATATCAAAGTCTATATTTATATATTTAAAGTTTTGTATACCTGTTCCATATTTGTAAGTTTTTCCCCACATTTTTGTACCATTTGTTGTTTTATATTCTTCCTTGTATAATTGCTGAATTTGATCTAAATTTATAGATCTGTTACTTACAGGTGTGACATGTGCTACAATAGCTCTTGTCTCATCTATTACCTTTACTGTCTTTCCTCTTTTACTTTCTTTATTGTTTTCATCGAGCGTTTCTATATTATATTGTATATCATATTCAGCGTTTAATATAACTTGTCCAGTATTTGTAGTAAGTTTGATTGATTTTATCTCCTGATCTAAGAAAATTTTATTTTCTGGTCTCTCTATAATGCATATATCTGAATAATTTCCTTTATTATTTGCTCTTGTTCTGATTTCATTTCCTCTTATTGTCATACCATAATCATCAAATACTTTTTGATGAATTGCAGCTCTGTCATTTGCTTTGTGAAGTACATTAGTATTTTCATTAATAAACGTAAACGCATTAGACATTGCTCGTAATCTCATTACTTCATCATCACCATAGTTACCATCTACATCTATGGCTGATTTGAAGTCCTGTCCATTATATACTGCCGGTGTAGAAGTATATGCATCTTTTTCAAAGTTTGCAGTAAGCACTGTACCACCTGTTGTATCTTTTGCATAAAAAGCTCCACTATCTTTCAAAGCCACTGGATCTCCTGTAGTACCTATAGTAGAATCAAGAGTACCCTTATCTATACCATATAATACATTTACTACCATATTTTTATTTGGTATATTACTAAATACGTATTTTCCAGTTATTCCTTCGCCTTGTTCACGAGAAGTCTCTACCGTACTACCATATCCTGTAAGATCACTAAATGTATTTCCACCATATACATCAAGCAATGTATCTGTAGCCCACAAGAAATCATATACAACATTACTTTTTCCACTTGTATCCCTCATTCTTTCAAGTTGTTGTACGGTCATTCCTCCAATAGGTGCTTTCTTTGGATGATCATTTTTTCCATCAGTTTCATATACATATCCTGCTACATTATCATTATTATTCTTGTTATTAAGTGTTATATTTACTTTTTTACTTCTTGCAGTATCTTTTTCCATTAGTAATTTTCTATTATCACTTAGCATATTTAAATTTAAATTTCCTGGTGTAAAATTATTAGACATTTTACCTGCATATACTAATTCTCCATTACTATCTTTTATTGGTACACCATTTTCACATTTATAAGTTGAATAACTACTTATTTCAAAAATATTTTCTATACTTTCAGCAATATCTAGTGTATCTTTTATTCCATTTATAGTATCTTTATTAACCTTAAATGTAACTTCTATATCTACTTTACCCTTTGGATTAATTATTTTGCCACCTGCAAACTTAAATACCGTTTTATTAAGATCTATGTTTTCATAAGATCTATAGTTTGGAATAGTATTAAATGTACCACCATTTATATTATCTACTGTCAATGAATTTGTAACATAGTTTTCAATTTCATTTATACCAAGAGCATAATTAGATTTATTTTCTATAGTATAAACATAGTCAAGCTCTATAGACATTTCTTCCATTAAATTTCTATTGTTCTTTTCATATGAAGCAAAAGAGTCATTTTGTCTATATACTTCATCTCTGTAGTAATAGTCTGTACTATTTAATTTTATATTAAATCTATCAGAAGAATTAAATGTTTGAGTGTCACCATTTAAAAATACTCTTGCTTCTTTAAACTTGTTTGAAGTTTTCACTTCAACATCTGTTCTTGTAGAAAGATTTAGATTTATATGTTGCATATAATATATTGATTTAAAAGCAAGTTTATCATAACTATTAGAATAATTCCATTTTTCCATATTTAAATCTTTATCATATCTATATCCATCTTTTGAAAGATTTATTCTTTTATTTGTACCTTTACAATATGGATGTGTCATATATCTTGTACTTGCCATCATAGAAAGGATACTACTTATTTTACCATTACTATATGACCCGAGCGTAGACTTGTATTCATCATCATTAAGTATTGTTCCATTATATTCCAAAAATTCCTCTGATGACTTATTTCTATCTTGCACTGACACAAAAGATTCTTTTCTAGAATTACCAATCTTTGATTTTGAAATAATTGCAAATTTATTGTTATATTTTTCTCTTACATCATCTTCGTGATTTCCATTATCCTCACTCAAAATATTCTTATTTTCTATAAATCCTCTTCCACCATTTAATCGTGACAAAACCTCTTGTACGTAGCCACTAGTTCCTCCAGGCTGATCATGTACAGAATCTTTCTCTTCAAATTTTTGACCATCATATACATAATATATTTTATAATTATGATAATATAAATCTCTTGTAGGTATTCCATATACATTCCATTTTCCTTTTGAATCAATTTTAATAGGACAACTTGTTTTTTTACCAAACTTATCTCTGTAATCAACAAAATTACCAAATTCATCCTCAATAAACACTTCTATTTCATTTCTATCTTTTTTACTTGCTGCGCCTCCATCTATTCTCAATTCACCGCTCATCTCACTAGTTAAGTCTACTTGCTTTATAAAAGTACTTTGTACATATACACTTGAAGAATACATATTTTTTGTACCGCCTACAAGTGCACTACCATTTGAAGATAAATTAATGCAATCCCAATGATCAAGCTTTTGATTATCAACCTCTACAGAAACAATTGGTGTATCACCCTGTAAATATTTTACCTCAAAAGATTTGTTATCGCTTTTAAGATTTTTATTATCAAAATTCAATTCTACATTATTATCATTCATGTCATTTTTATTAAAGACAAATTTAAATTTTTTCTGATGTATATCATCACCATTTATTGCCTCTTTAAGTATCCTACTATCTTTTAAATTAATTTTTGTACTTACAAGCTTTACATTATAGACTATTGTTACACTTGCATTTTTAAATGTAACTCTATCACTATCCCTATCAAAAGCATTTTCATCAGTTCCAGCTGAATTACTAGCAACTTCAAAAGCATCACCCTTATAATCAAAAGGTATTACTTCATACCATAATTCTTCACCTGGATTATATACAATATTGTTTGAAATCCATCCATTAGAATCTAGTGTCACATTAAAGTTTATATAATCATAGTGAAATGCATCAGATTTTCTCTTTTTCTTTATTATCACTAATGCATAATTATATCTATTATTTCCAAGACCCTCATTGCCACTTAGTGATTCTCCTAATTTTATATTAACAGTTTTTGTATAAAGCTCATTTCTTACAGAAATAACATTTTCCATTGCTTTATTTAGTCTTCCAGCATTATTTGAAAATCTTAAATTCTTACCATCATTTTCTAATCCTTCAATAGTCACACTATAAGTTGGGGCACTCGCATCATCCTTCCAATTGAAATAAATTGGTCTTACTGATGTATTTACTGGATTTCCCACATTATTTATAGCAATTTTTTGTGTACCTTTTACCTTAGCAGAAAATGTATTTTTACCATTTACTACAGATGCATAATTTCCATTACTATCTATGTATTCATATGTGCCTCTAATAGTAATTTTATATGTTAACTCTTTGCTTAGTACATCTTCATCTGTAAATTTGTTATCAATAACAATTGTTCTTGAAAATGGTAAAATATTATTTTCATAATCTATTTCCGTTTCATAGTTCACATCAAAGGAAGAAGGTTTTTTTACATTAGAAATATTAGTATATAAATTATAGCCATTATCTTGATTTCCACCTTCATTTTCATATTTGTAATACAAAGGTTTTTCATATGGACTCACTTTAACGCTAATATAATCACCATTAGGAATAAATTTATCAAAATAATAAAAACCTGTATCCTCCTCTATTGCTCTACTAGGTTTTATAGATGCATCTTGAACTCCTTTTCTAAATCTATTTATACCACCTTTTAGAATTCCATTTTCTTTTGTATTTTCACCATATATTGCTGATACTTTTTTACATCCATACCCTTCCACATATAAATTATACGTGAATTGATTTTTTTGTATGTTTTCCTCTAGAAAAACATCATCCCAGCTATTTCCATTTAAATTTATTTTATTTTGAATATTTACATCTATTTTCTTTTCTTCAATACCCTCTGGAGGATCATATTCAATTCTATAATCTATTCCATTTCTTGTATAATCTAGTATTACGTTTATTATTTCGTTATCATCACATTCATTTAATTGGCCTAAATTTGTGTTCCAGTACTGCGGTTCTTCATTTGTTGATTCTAAAAATGATCTTATTTCAAATTTTGTAATATTATTATCATTCCAAGAAAAAGTATCCGTATAGATTTCACCAGAAGTTTGGTTTTCATCCATTTCAATAGTGCAAAAATCATCTCTATCTTTTACTTCTTTAATGGTTCTATTCAATAAATTTGCAGGATCTTTGTATGATAGAATGCCCTTTTCATCTGCACCTATTACACCTGCTTTTATGTGTATTGTCTCACTTCCTTGCTCTTTATCTCTAATTGCAACTATGTGTATTTTTGCTTTATTACTACTTTCTTTATTTTTGTATTTTACCTTAAATTTGTAAGTATCCGTTGCTCCATCTTCAAGTGAATATGTAGCCCCATAGGTATCATTTCCATCATGTCGAAGTGTATTATTGTTTTCTTCAACGGTTGTCGTTCCACCTATATTTCTTAACCATTTGTCATCAGTCGTAATTCCTATATTTTTACTAGATGCCATATACTTTATTGATATATCTTCTTTTTTACACAATTTTATATTCTGACTTTCATATGACCAATTGGTTCCATCCCAATTTGCTTTCACTATCGATGACTCAATTCCATATATATCAATTTTAAAATATAACGGAATTTTTTCTTTATCAATGTTATTTACAATTCCATCTGGTGAAACTTTAATAGAAAAACTTGTATTTACATTACATTTTCCTTTTTCAAAATATGTGTCCACTATCGAAAAAACACCTGTTGGAGAATCTATTGCATCCAGTCTAGTTTCATCAGGACTTGTTCCTTTTTCTATATATTGAACAGGGGTTATGCTCCTTGATACATAGTCTTTATATTCTTTTTCATATTCCACCCATACTTTCGGTGCATCATCATCCCATGAAAAATAATTTGATTCAAGTATCTCTATAAAATCATCTCTTAAATCAAGCTTAATTTTACATTTTTTTCTTTCATCTGACAGACTTTTATCTGATTTTAAATAGTATGTTTTACTGCTATTATATTTTTCGTTGTCATAAGTGAAATTACCTTTTATCGCTATATATGTAATGTTAACTTTTTCTTCTGCTAAAATAGAAGATACTTTTTCGTTATCTGCTCTTTGTATAAGTTTTATTTTACTTTTCTTTCCACTTCCATATGATGCATAGAAAAAAACATCTGTGCTTTCACATCTTTCATCTATTCCTGTATGATCTTTATCATTTAATTTAGTTGATTCATTTATAGATATTTCACACAATTCACCTGAAACTTCGTTATCATGATTAGATCCAGCATCTATTTTTGATAGTCCTTCAGCAAAATCTACTTTCATTCCAACAGGAAGTTTTGACTTGTCAAGAGTAATTGTGTAAATAGGTGTTTCATAATACGTAGGATTCCAATATATATCTGGACTAGTCCACTCCCATACATAATTACCATCATCCGCAACTTGTGATTTTACGCGTAAATCTTCTATTTTGAGTAAATTAACACCTGGTTCAGATGGATCACTAGCGAATTTATCTGTTTTTCTTTTCGCCGAAACATTTACATCAAATATAAATTCAAAATCCTTTTGATCCTCTTTCAAATAGTTTTCTAATCCATACACATACTGTTTTAAGAAAATGCGTCCCTCTAGTATTTCCTCTTCATCTTCTTCATCTGTAATCGAATCCCTTACATAATTTGTAAATTCAAATTTCATTGAATCTGCGTATCTCTTATCTTTACTATTAGCATTTGGTGCTTCCAAATAGCCTTCTTTACATCCAATTGTTTGGTTACACAAAATATTTACAAGATCTTGAGATTGTTTCTTTATTTTTTCAATATCTTGTTCTACTATGTATTTCGGTGGCATACCTTTTACCCAACAAAATTCACCTATTTCTCCACCTTGTACACAGTTATTATCATTTTCTGGATTGCTAAGATCCAAATTATTTAAATTAATTGAATATCTTTCATCTTCACTCACTCCACTCGGTGATGCGTAATCAAATACTCCACCATCTACAATTTTATAATGTTTTTCACTATTTCCAAACCCCATATTTTTATATGAATACAAGCCATCAACTTCTATGTTAAAATAAATAGTTTTATTTTTAAGAAGGTTCCTAACCTTACTTCCAGGATTTCCGACAAGTGGCGATGCTATATCATAATTATTTGTTCCAGAATCATCCTTATGTGGTGAAATCAAGTTTTCAGATATAGTAAAAGTTCCTTTTTCATACACTATTTTGCTATAAAATCTAATTGGTTTACTCTTTGCTTTTTCTGTAAAATCCTTAAATGTTCCAGTTGCAACATTTCCATGAATAGTATATCCATCTTTATTATCTCCTCTTTCAATAGCTATACCAGAAAATAGTGTAGACTCATTACTTAAGCTTTCTTTTATAGTATATGAAAGTCTATTACCAAAAAGCCATTCTTCATTTGCGCTTTCCCAAATCCATTTATATCCAAATCCTCCAGAAGAATAATCATATGCTTCTCTACTATTTTTGTCTAAAATAACTTTTTGAGTATCTGTTCCAATTGTAATCTCATACTCATACTTAAGGTGATCTTTTAGCAAATCAAAAACTTGTTCATTATTCTCTCTTTTTTTAATAAGCTTGTCATCTTCTTCAAGTATTTTTTCTATTTTTATCTTTCCAGATTCTTTTCTATGATTTGATACCATTTTTGCAATAGTATAGTACTTTTCTTCATTATTATGATCTTCATCATTTTGTTCACCAACTTTTACTACCGTGCCAGTATCACCTATTGTTTCTTGACTATTTGGAATTGCAGCATAAGTATTTTTTGGAAGTCCTTTTAATGCATTAAGCATACATGTACTTTCGCCTTCATCTTTTACCCTTTCAAAATCACTAGTGTCTATATCGTTATACATTGCAGTTCCAATATATTGACTATTATTAATAAAAGTATCATTATCTACAAAACTATTATCTCCTTCTGAATCGTTTTCATTACGGGCCTCAAGTCTTTCAACCGTATATTTAGGTGCTTCATCATTTTTTGGCCAAATAATTTTATCAGTGACATATCTATTAGGTACGCAATAATTATTAGGACCAGTTCCATCATAATAATAGTATTTATAATCTCCAGAAGTAGAATTCATTTCTCCATATACAATATCTTCATCCTCTTCTCTACCCGATACTACTATAAGCTTTTTATAGGAATTATTCTTATATACTTCACTACCATACAAAAACATTCCTCCATTCCCTGGAGTGATAGTAAGTATATATGCTTGCACGACATCTTTTCCAGAAAGAGAATATATACTATTATCTAGAGAATCATCTTTTTTTATAATATTATCTATGCATATATATCCATAACTTAATTCTGATTCTCCATCAGTATAATCACCTCCATACTTTATACTATAATTTGCACAAAAATTTATTTCTCCATCCTCTAAATTTCCTTCAATTTTGGATGTTTTATTTAAATCATAAGTTTCAGTCCTTCCAATTTGTCCTTTTTCTAAAACCAAATTAGTTTTTGTCATGCTCTCAAATTCAATGAATTGATCATTAGGTTTCTTTTCAACACTTAATGTATATGTTGGTTTGTCTGATCCTTCCCAAACATAAACTCTTGATGTAGTACTTCCATTTATTGGTACATCAATTTCTTCTTCAGTATAATCAACTTTTTTTACTTCGCCACTACTTTGTAGCTGCTTTGCTCCTTTTACTTTTAGCTTATACTTCACAAACGCATTTGAATTTTTAATTTCATACCCATCTGATTCAAGCTTTGAATCAATTGATATTATACCCATATTTAAATTTACATATTTGAAATTTTCTTTTTCAACATATTTTACATATGAATTTTTTACATATAAAATACTGCCATAATTTTTATGATTATTGCTATCTTCTATCTCAAAAAATTCACCATCAACTACAGGTTTTTCTGATCTAACAACGACCTTAAAGTTTTTAATCTTTGTAACTGGATCAGTTTTATTATCCTTAAGCTTTATATAAAAAATATCTCCAGATTGTGGTAGACTTTGGTATTTAGAATCATATCCTACTATCAATTTTTTACCATTAGATTTAGTAGCTTTAACAATACTAAAAGTATCCTGTACATTATCGCTTTCCTCCATATGAAGTACTAAACCATCTGGATCTTTATCTGTATATAATATGAATTGTCTCATTTGTTGAACTTGATAATTGTGAGTTCTATCATATCCATCCCATGATACAGAATATGGTCCAATTAAATAAAAAGGAGTGCTTTCACTTGTATCATCATATGTAATTGTAACATTATCAAAATCAACATTATGTTTTTTACCAGTAGCCCACTCTATATGTGGTTCAACTATATTATCAAAATCCTCTGATGTGTTAATTCTGAAATACGAGTTTAAGTCTTTCGCCTTGTCATATAATTGATTTATTTCATAGTTTGTATCTATAAGACTACCCGCATTACGATGATGGTATTCATATTTCCACCACGTTTTTTGCAATATTTCATATCCGTGTCTATTTTGATACTTTTCAATACCAAATCTTGAAACAAGGTATCTTTCTCCGTAGTCCTTCTTAAATTCTTCAGAGCGTCTAGTTCTATCATTATTAGGTATAATTTTAAGCTCTTTATCCTTATTTTCTTCTTTATTAAGAGTTTCCCAAATACTTTTGGTATATTTATCAAGAACAATTGATGAATATTTGTCAACATCACCATATTTTATTATAGCACCTTCTTCTAAGTCTATTCCTTTATCCAATTTGTAGTCAGATGTGTACTCATACATTTTACTACGATATCCACCATCTGGAATTTCACTTGCCTTTACTATCAAATTTTCCCCTTCATCAGCAAATGACTTGTATACAACCAAAAGTCCAAAAACAATGCACATTATAAAGCATATTAAGGAGGTTAATCTTTTAATAAATCTTGCCATTTTCTACACCTCCCCTTCGCTATCATCATTTTTATTTTGTATATATCGTTTTCGTTTCAGATATAGAGTATAAATAACAACTATCATAATTGTAACTCCAATGATGACTAGTATTGTACGTACAGCCTTAGCTCCTGTTGAAATTGTTATTATTACATCTGAATTTGAAGCATCATCTTCAGATTCAAAACGATTTCCGGCTATTGAATCAATATCAGAAATCCCGTATATATTGTAATCTTCATATATCTCCGCTAGATTACTCACTATTCCCGTGTTTTCTTCTGTCATTTTTTTAGAAAGAACAAGTTTTACCTCTTTTTGTTCTCCAGGAACAATAAGTTCATTTTCTAGTACATTTGTATAAAGATTTCCATCATTTCCACCATACCACTTAATATTTTCTTTAATTGATGAATTAAACTCCATATCATTTGGCACAAAATCTACAATTTTTTTAGCATATCCTGCAACCTTTCCAGTATTTTTAACCCTCAAAGTGTACTCTACATACACAGTACTATCTTTTAACTCGTTTGGCATTATTTCTTCTTTAGCAAGGGTTACACTTTCAAATGTAGTATTTTTAACAGAACTGTTTTGAGTTGTTATTTTAGTAATAACATTTTGAAGTTCTAAGTCAAATATATCAGCATGTATTAATCCTATATCTATATTTGATACACTCTTTTCATTTACTACAATAGTGTCTGAAATTGCAACATTTTTATATACACCATCTTGCTCAACTTTGCTAGGCATAAAATCTGAATTCGAAATTCCAGATATATTCTCTTTTTTATATGTAGTAATACCATACTTTTTAGTATTATATTCTAATATTACATAATACTCTCCACTCTCCACTCCAGAGAAATTATAGAAACCTACATCATTTACACCTATCTTTTGTTTAATGACACCATCGTTTGCATTTACAAGAAGAACTTCCATCTTATCATAATCATCAATTTTTCCTTCATCATCATGAGCTCCATTTTTGTTTACATCTTCCCAAACTGTACCATTTACTCTGTATGTTTTGTTTATGTTTTCCTTTTCTTCTGAAATAATAGATGTACTTTGTCCAACTTCACTTTGAGTTTCTGTTTCTTGAGGAACATCTTCAACGTTAATCTCTTCTTTTGGAGCATTTTCCTCACTTATGACTTCCTCCTCAATTCCTTCAGGTTCATATGGATACTCATCTATGTTTGAATCCTCCACCTTTTTCTCAATTACATAAGAAATGTCGTTTGATTTTATTAAGCCTTCATCTTCTGTATATATATTTGCAGAATTTGTAACAGTTTTTTCTTCTTCATCAATATTTCCATCTGCAATCGCATATATTTTAACATCGACTTGATTTCCAGCTTCTACGTGAATACTTTCTGTGATAGAACTTTCACTGATATTTTCTTTTTTTACTAGATTACCTTCACTCATATATTCATAACCAATAATCTCCATACCATCAGTTACAGTATCTTCTAAAATAACATTACCCGCGTATGCACTTCCAGCATTACTTATTCTTACATTAAATGTGACTATATCCTCATCATTTAAATATGTATTTGATACATCAGAAATTTGTTCAATATCCAAATCACTTTTAGCAAAATTAATCCTTACTTCATTTGAAGAAAAGCTATCATTATTTTCAAATACCACCTTTGAACTTAATAAAACAAAGTCCGATGTCTTGTCCTCTGAAAAACTACTAAGTTCTATATGATATCCATATGTTTTTTCTTCATTTATACCAAGATTTCCTATATCTATAGTTAGTTCTCTTGTTGATTCATCAAAACTACCAATTTCTTCTTTTGTATAAAAGTCATACGAAGATAGAAAAGTAAAATATTTTGGAATATATGTAATAAGTTTTAAGTTTTCCATATTCTCCCTAGATATATTCTTTACGTGTATGTACATAGGTATGTAATTACTATACATATATATACGGTTTTCTTCAGCATCAACATTTTGGGTTTCAAGAATTAATTTTGACTCTACAATTTTTATTCTTATTGGTTCAGAATTAACTATAATGCTTTGATTTAATGCTTCTAGTTTTGCTACAAACTCCATTTCTACGTTTTCTGAATCAATTTCATTTAATGAATGTGCTTTAAATTTAAGCATAATTAATAATTCTTGATCTATATCAATCTGTGGAAGCATAATAACAATATTTTGACCATCATTTACAATGTTTGGTTGTATTTCATCAATATAAATACTATCAACATAATCTGCATACAAAGGAAGTGGTACTGTAACCTTTACTCCTTGTGCTAATCTTTCTCCAACATTCTTTATTTTTACATCAATATCAAATTCTTCATTTTCTCTAACTTCTTCGCTCTCCGTTTCAAGTGAAATATCAAATTTTGAATTTGCCTTTGTTACAATTTCAACCCTGTCTGAATATATTTTTTCATCGTAATCACCAATGTTACTTTGATTTCTATCAAAAACCATAAAAGTACCAGATATTTTTTCTTCATTTTTAAGATTATTTGGAATCTCAAAAGTATAACTGAATTTTATAACATCTGATTTGTATAAAACATAATTTTCGTCATGAGGAACAATTAGATATGACTTCACTTTTGACATATCTTGAGGAAGTTTCATCCAACCATTATCCACATCATCTAATTCTTCTGTAGCTTCTTCATTTTCTGAGTAAAAAATATCAAATTCGTAAACATTTTGTGGATCTGAAATGATTTCAGATGTAACATTTGTAGTCACCGTATTTCCGAATGTCAGATCCATCTATAAAGTCTTTCATTCCCTTAAACGGAAATCTTCCTAAAATCTTTAGATTTTTTACATTATTATTATTGTTATTCATTACCATGATTTCCATGGTAGCATTTCTTGATTCCTGATAATTTGTAATTGTATCAGTCACTGTACCTTGATTTACAGATGAAATTACAGATACATCATCTTTATAATTCTTAATAGAATTAATGGCAACTACACCTGATGGAGCCTTATAATTAACAATTGTTTCTGTATAAGCATTATCAAAGTAATTTGTTGCTTCACTATTTGTATATGTCATCCTAAACAAATCAGACATAGATGGTGTGAATTTATTAACACTTATTTTAGTTGTAAGAATTATGTTTGTACCATTAGTCAATATTCCTGAATTCAATGTTTTTTGAAGTCCAGAAACGCCTACATATATTTTTCTTCCTTCATTTCTAACATACGAAATATCTAGTCCCTCTCCATATACAATACTTGTATTCTGTATTTCGATGTTTTCAACATATGTAGGATAATCAATTATAAATTCAGAATTACCATACAAATCGCTCAATTTATCATCATTATTAAGCTCAATCCTAATATCAAAATCTTCATTTGGTGTAAGTGTAGATAAAGTATCATCATCAAGAGAAATATTTGCTTTTGTATGTGTATCTTCAAGAGTAGTAATAGTATTTGCTGTAGAAATATTTATAATTTCATCAGAAAGTGTATACTTTACATCAAAATTTGTTCTTGTAAGGATTGTTTTCATGCTTACAAAGCTTTCTTTTGGAATTGAAAGTGTTTTAAGACCTTTAGTAGTTTTTATAGCCAAATTTCCCTCATTTATAGGCTTAGATATTACAAATTTTAGCTTAGAAATATCTGTCCCCACATATACACTAATATCACCATTTGTATCAACGACAGAGCCATCATTAATACACCCTATTACATTTTGGGCATCATTTTTATCATATATTCTAATCTCTCCATCTTTTCCAAGAATGTTATCAAAATTTGCCTTATTTATAACAATCTCTTTATATCTTAAATCATTATTTTCAATATTCGCACCAGATTCATCAATGTAGTAATTTTCCATATCTTCAAAATAAAGATTTTCTACTAAATCCTTATTTGAGATGTTGAAAACATATTTTGAGTCGATACTTAAATCATATGTATCAATAGTTTGGTAATTTGCGTAAAAATATGCTTTAGACAATTTTTCTGTAAGATTCTCAGTATCAACAGATGCAATCTTTCCACTTTGTGCGTTAAGCTCGTATTCAGTCTCTATTGATTTTGATAAAACTTTTGAATCATTTCCACTGAACAACTCCATTGTAGCTTCTATGTTACTCTTAAGTTTATATTCCTCTCCTAAAATAGCAACATCTCGATATATGTACGTAATTACATACTCATCTACACCAGAACCATTATAATATTTAGATTCACTATCTTCTTCCTTAAGACCATTACTCGTTTCATCAAAGTATGTTTCTCGTGTATCCTTATTTTGTGTGCTTATATGAATTCTTTTTGAATCCGCATCATATACCCAATTATCCTGTGAGAAACTTGTTTCACCACTAGACTCTCCATTAGTTGCATAAAGTTTATTTATCGAAACATTTACAGTAGCTGGATAAGTACCACTAAATTCTGGTACATCAATATCTAAAGCCGTTTCTTTTACTGGAAGTGTATTTCCATCATGACTATTATCAACTTTTACAAGTGTTTGTATGATTACACCACTTCCAAAATCGATATATTTTTGTGTTGTTGAAGTAACTGTAAAATCTCTATTATCTATCCATGAAAGATTTAATTTTACATCCTCTTTAACTAAATTTTCTTCACCTTCTTCATCAATATAATTTCCCACAAGTCTTACAATACAAGAATTTGAAATCATTCCTTCGCTGATGTATTTTGCATCCTTAAATTCTATTGGAAAATTATATTCCCTTTCGCTTCCTTTATTCATTCTTCTCAAAGAAATAACATTCTTATCGAAAGACTCTACTGTTTTAGGTAGTTTACTACCTTCATCTGAAAGAATCAATTCTTCAGAGTTAAAGTTTCTATTACTAGCGTTAAATTCTATATATTCATCTGGTAAGTTATCATGGACATTTTCTTCTATAGCTTCAATATCTTCTATATCCAAATCAAAAACAGAATCATCCTTTTCAAGTTGATTCTCAACAAGTTCATCTTCTGAAATTTGATTTTCATGTATACTATTTTCTACGTTGCCATCTTCTTGTATGTCTTCACCCGAAATTTGTCTCTCGTTATAAATACTTTCTCTTCTTTCAGTAAGACTATTCTCATTAATCACATTTTCACTTTGACTAGATGTATTTTCATCTGGGCTAATTTCATTAACAAATAATTCATTAGTAGCATCATTTGCTTCTTCTTCAAGAATATCACTCGCGCCATCTTCTATGGTACTGTTTTCTTCATAGTTATCCTTGATATCGCCTGAAAAATCAAAATTAAGTTTAGATGTATCATCAACTGGAAGAATAGAAACCTGTATATCTTTAAAATATCCTTCTCCTCTTACTCCCAATGAAAAGCCCATCTTCAGATCTTTGTTATCAACATCTGATACCAGATTTTTTAGCCTTTCACCATCATTTAGAAAATACGCATCAAACTCGATATTACGATTTTCTTTTGCATCTTCAACAATAATTTCACTTGCTATACTTTTGCCAACGTAAGCAATGTTGCCAAATATTAAGTTGAAAATCGCTAACATCACTAATAATTTTTTTAGAAACTTTTGCATTTTGCTCCTCCAAAATGTCTTTATAGACTTTAAACTCATTTTAATATTTAAAATATATAAATCAATTACAATCGTTTAACAATAAGTATTCTGTAGATATTATTACAAATTATTATTTACGGAATAAAAAAGAGCAAAAAAAAATAAAACTTATATAAAGTTTTATTTACAATTAATATACAGATTTTGTGTGTTTTATATTTCAGTTATTTTACAAATGCACATTTTATTATACGGATATAAAGAATTTAAGATGGGTTTATAATCACCCATCTTCTACTCCTTAATAACTAATTCATTATTCTCAATCAAACATATTGGAAACTTGCTTAGTTTTTTATCAATTTCCTTAACCTTATTCGAAATACGTATCTGTGTCACATCTATACTATTTGCAGCAATTATTGCTGAAGTATTCCCATTAGCTCCTGCATGCGCTATACCACGAAGTGAACCCATAATCATTATATTTCCACCTGCTATAACTTCTGCACCAAAATTAACATCCCCACATATAACAAGGCTTCCAGCATACTCTTCTACTTTTCCCGATCTTAAAGAATTTCTTATAAACTTCGTTTCCGATATCTCTATATCGGATGCATATGTCTTTTTAATTGCATGAAGTCCAAGCATATCCTCTGCATCATCAAAATTAATTTCAACAGGAATCATTAGGCTTATATAATCTTTTAATTGTGCTTTTTCTAAATCGGTAAATAATCTACCAGTTATTCTTATAGGCATCTTAGAATCTTGATAATAATCCCTTAATTTTTGCAATTTTTCTTTGAGCTCACTAAAAATTTCTTCTAAATCTGCTATAACATTAATGTTTAATATTATTTCTTCAGTCGTTTGACTTATTTTAATGTTGTTTAGCATACATCCTCCTTTTTATCTAAAGGCTTCACTCTCGCTTTCTGCTGACATATCTTCATGAACCTCTTCGACATTCATACCAAAATATTCTTGCATAATATCTCTTACTACTTCTGCTGTATAGCTTCCATGTCCTCCTTTTTCAACCATTACAACTATTGCAATTTCAGGATCAGAATATGGTGCAAATCCAGCAAACCAAGCTATAACATCTTTTGAATTTTTGTCGTTTGTAAGCTCGGCAGATCCTGTTTTTCCTCCAATCTCTATAGGAAAATCTCTAAATATGTTGTAGGCAGTTCCACCTTCCTCTTCAGCAACTCTTTTCATTCCTTCATGTATAGCATCTATAGTAGTCTCACTAATATTTCTATCTTCAGTGTTCTCAAGTTTTTTATCCAAACTTAAATTTATAAAACTATTTAGCTCATTTCTATCAAGTTGTGTTCCATCAGAATTCATAATATTCTTTATTATTGTAAGATTTAATGGATGCCCTCCATTTGCAATCATAGATATATATCTTACCATTTGAACTGGTGTAAATATATTATAACTTTGGCCAATAGAAGCTGAACATGTATATCTTGCAGACCAAACATCTGTAGTTGCAGCTGGTCCTGCAACTAATCCTTCTTTTTCACTAAGTTCTATTCCAGTCTTTTTTCCAAGTCCAAAATAGTTAGCATAATTAACAAGAGTATCTATTCCAATTCTATTACTAGCTTCAAAGAAGTAATAATTACATGATTTTTGAAGTGCTTGAACGATATTCAATCTTCCATGTCCGTGACCATATTCATTATAATACCAACATGCCGGATTTGCAACATTTTCATCATCTGATGCATGAAATGGACCATTGTCGTTTATTCTTTCACTTACACTGACAGCTCCTGTTTCTAGTGCTCCTGTTGCAGTTACCATTTTATATAATGATCCTGGAGGATATGTACCCTGTACTGACCTATTGATAAGTGGTTTGAATGAATTTTCATCATTATATTCATTATATTTTTCTTGAGAAATTCCATTATAGAATAATTCTGGTTCAAAATCTGGATAGCTTGCCATAGCAAGAATTTCGCCCGTTTTACAATTCGCAACTACACATGAACCGCCTTCTGCAGGATATGCCTCTCCAAATCCGCCTGCTCTTATTTTTTCGACATTTGCTCTTAATGCATTTTCTGTAATTGCTTGCAGAGAAGAGTCAATTGTAAGAACAATATTTGAACCACCTATAGCTTCTTGTGTAGTATATTCTCCTGTCACTGTACCATCAACAGACATATCTATCTGCTTTGTGCCATCATTACCTCTAAGGTACTTTTCAAATACATTTTCTATACCATATTTTCCAACTTTATCATCAACATCATATTTATGATTATCACCATTCTGTTCAAGTTTCTTATAATCATCCTCATCTATACGTCCCATATATCCAATAATATGTGATGCTAGACTACCTGTATGATAAATTCTAATTGGTTCTACAATTACATTAACTCCTGTAAGATCTTCCGAATTTTCTTGAAGCTGTACAGCACTATTTCTAGAAATTTCTTTTGAAATTTCTATAGACCTTGTTGTAGAATAGCCAATTGTGGAAATTGCATATCTAATTGCTAGTATCTGCCTTATTTGCTTTTTTTCTTCTTCTTTTATATTATATTTATCTTTGAATAAATAAAATGCTTCTTCAGCAGAGGCTGTTTCAGGAATATCATTCTTTTTCTTCCAATCCTTTAATGCCTCTTCTGAATCAAAAACATATTCGAATGGATCTATATTAATCGGAAATGTATCTACGTACCCATCTCCATTTGATTCCAAAATATTTGTCATGACTAAAATTGATTTGTTAAGTTGTTCATCGGAAGATTTTGACTTATACATTTCGAGAGAAAAATGCATCTCCGTACTTACAAAAACATTTCCATTCCTGTCCATAATACTTCCTCTTGCTGCCTCTATTTTAGCTTCTCTCGTGAGCTTAGTATTTGAGTTTTCTCTGTATTCAGAACCATTTATAATCTGTAGATTAAATAGTTGCATAAGTATAATGATTCCAACTAAATATACAATTGTCATTAAAATATTAAATCTAAAATTAGATTTTTCTTGATCAGTTTTTATCTTCAGATTATCACCTTCTTTAAAAATACCTTGTAAGTATATTATTTTCCTTAAAATTTCTATCTATTATAAAACCAACTTTATGAATCAAAGGGTAAAATAAAATTGTAAGTAGTACATTATATATAATTTCTATTGTCACAATTCTAAAAAAGAATAAATACTCTCTTTCAAATCCAATAATAGAAGATTTTAAAAAATAGTACCCAAATTCATAAATAAACGTAGAAATAGCAACCATTATAATAATGGTAATTCTATTTTCTTTTGAAAAATTTTGATCAAAATATGAAGCAATATATCCTATGATGCAAAGCATAATACTCGTAATACCAATCCTCGTTCCAAACGAAAAATCAAGCATTAGTCCAAAAACTATTGACAAGAAAAGAGTTAAAAATTGATTGGTAAATAAGCCTATGCACAAGATAAATATTATGAAAAGATTTGGAGAAATACCATTTATGGTAAACATTGAAAAAAAATTCACTTGCAAAAAGTATAAAAGAAAAAAAACAAGTATTAAAATAAAAGTAATAAATACTTTTTTCATTTTTAACAAATCCCTTCATATTTTAGTTTTTTATAACAAGCACCGTATCAATTGTTGAAAAATCAACCATAGGCTCAACTATTGCATATCTATCTGTAATATTATTTGTCGTAACAATTTCTTTTATTGTACCTATAACTATGCCTTTTGAATAAATACCTCCTACACCTGATGTATATATAGTGTCGTTTTGAATTAATTCAGCATCAGTAGGTATATATGTAGCTCTTAAAACTTGATTATTATCAAGAGTACCCTTGCAAATGATACTTTGATCATTCCTACTAATAGTGCAACTTACCGTACTCGCAGGATCAATAATAACCTGAACTTTGCATGTATGATCATCAACAGAAATCACATGTCCTACTAAGCCTCTGTCTGCAATTACTGTCATCTTTTCTTCAACGCCTTCTCTTGATCCAGCATTAATAACAAGGTTGCTATTGAAGTTGCTTACATCTCTGCTTATAACATATGCTGGAATGGTATCATATGATTCATATTTTTGAGTAAGCTCCATATATTCATTTAGAGTAGTATTTTCTGCCTTGATTTTTTCAAGTTCTCTTAGCTGAATTTCAAGCTCACTATTTCTTTCTTTTAATTTTTCATTTTCTTCAATAATACTGTCCATTTTTTCGAAATAAGTATTATTTTTCTGTAGCTTATTTTTTATATCTGTTGCTAATCTTTCTATTGGAGAAGTAAACTTGCTGACAATATTCTCAATATAAGAAAGTTTATTTGTCTCAACATTAGAAAGAAAAATAAGTAAAATCAAAATTACAAGGGTAATAATACCACCCAAAATTTCCGTTTGTTTGTTTCTATTCATTTCATTTCCTTAAAAAAAATTATATATTTCTGTATATAAGTACAGAAAGTGCTATACCTATAATACTTGCTAAATTTATTCTCATAGTGAAACCAAATGTTATTGTTAGAATACTCAAATCAAGTACTAGTGGAGATTGTAGTCCAAATGATTTACCATATGCAAGCCAACCAAATCCTCCAATTTTTTGTGCAAGTTCACCAATAAATCCTCCTATTACAAGTCCAACTAACAAAAAAATAAGTAAAATCCAAAAATTTTTTTCTTTAAGTGCCATAACATATCCTTTCTAAGACAATATGCCTTCTTTTGTGTATTTTTAACATAATATTTCACTCAAATATTATATATTGATATTATTATTTTTTCAAGTAATTAAATAGTATTTCTATACTGGATAGCTTCTAAAATATGGTTTGTTTCGATATTTTCTTTTCTGTCAAGGTCTGCTATAGTACGCGCAACTTTTAAGATTCTATAATATGATCTTGAACTTAAATTAAATCTATTCACAGTCCTATCAAGTAATCTTCTAGAATCTTCATCAATACCACAAAACACTTCAATATACCTCGAAGGAATCTCACTATTTAAATTAAAATCGAATTTTAAAAACCTCTTTTTTTGTATTTCTCTTGCACCTTCTACTCTATGTTTTATGGTCCCAGATGAATCTGTATTTTTATTTGAATAATCAGAATCAATCCTCACAAAAACATCAAATCTATCAAGCAGAGGACCACTTAATTTTGATATATATTTTTTTCTACTTAATTCACTACAAGTACACTTTTTCATAGAACTACCATAGTACCCACATTTGCATGGATTCATACCTGCAATGAGAATAAATGAACATGGATAAACAATATTAACCCCATTTCTGACAATATTAATCTTTTTTTCTTCAATAGGAATTCTTAAACTTTCAAGAATGTCTTTATCAAACTCTAAAAGCTCATCTAAAAACAATACTCCAAAGTGTGCTAAACTTATTTCACCTGGCTTTGGATTCCTTCCACCTCCAAGTAAACCACATTTAGTAATTGTATAGTGAGGGTTTCTAAAGGGTCTTGTAGATATTAATCCTTCTTCTTTTCTATTACCATATATACTATGTATTTTTGTTACTTCAAGAGACTCTTTAAAGGATAACTCCGGTAAAATAGTTGGTATTCGACTTAGCATCATAGTCTTACCTGACCCAGGACTTCCTATCATGAGAAGATTATGACCTCCTGAAATTGCAATTTCAATTCCTCTTTTTGCCATATTATGACCCTTTACTTCACTAAAATCAATATCATAATTAACTTTTTTATTAGAACATGAAACTGAAATATTATTATCAATAAAAGTGTTTTTACCATTTAAAAAATCCACTAGCTCTTTTAAACTATCAACTCCAATCACGGAGCATTCTTTTAAAAAATAAACTTCGTTAACATTTTCTCTTGGAAGAAAAATTCTTTTTATTCCTTTTTTTAGTGCTTCAATACATATTGGAAGAACACCATTTACTCTATTTACCTTTCCATTTAAAGATAGTTCTCCTATAAACATAACATTATCAAAATCTTGATTTTTTATGTAATTTAGATTTTTTAATATTGCTATAGCAATAGGTAAATCAAATAAAGAACCATCTTTTCTAATATTTGCTGGTGATAGATTTATGATATATTTTCTACTATATAAATCAAAGCCAGAATTTCTTATAGCTGTTCTAACTCTTTCTTTTGATTCTCTAATGCTAACATCTGGAAGGCCTACTATATCCCAACAAGGCATACCTGCAGATATGTCTACTTCAACGTTTACAATAGTGCCCTCAAGACCTTGTAAGCACATGCTTTTTACAACAGATAGCACACAAACCTCCTATTTAATTTAATAATGAAAAATATAAGAGAATATCTTATATTGAGAAAAAACATTTATAAATATATACAACTTTTTATTTCGTTTGTCAAGGTCAAAAAAAAAGAGCTTTACTCTTTTTTTTCTTTATTTAAATTATCTCCTGATATCACAATATCTTCCTCTTCATCTTCAGGTATAAAAACTTCAGAATTTTCAAACTCTCTTATGAGTTCTTCTTCAAATTTTTCAATTTTAATTTTATTTCTGAATCTAATGAAATCCATTACTATAACTTTTATAAAAGCCATCACAGGAACACCCAAAAACATGCCAAGTGGTCCAAAATATGCTCCTCCAACAGTTACTGAAAAAATTACAAGTATTGGGCTCAAATTTAATGAATCACCCAATATTTTTGGATTAATAATATTGGCATCAATTTGCTGAATAATTATAATTGTAATTGCTAAAATAGCAGCTTGTTTTGCTCCGCCTGTGAAAATTGTAATAACTATTGCAATTATTACTGCAATTATAGCTCCAAAATAAGGAATTATATTGAGCACACCAATCAAGCTTCCAAGTAATATTGCATATTTTATGTGTAACAGTGTCATAACTATGCTTGTAATCGTTCCAATAATAAGAGCATCTATAAATTGTCCCGACAAAAAACTGATAAGAATAATATTAAGCTTATGAAAATATTTTATAAAAAGGCTATTACCTCTTTCATTTAAAATAGCTCCACTAAAAGATTCCAAAAAATTAATTATTTTTCCTCTTTCAAGCATAATATATAATGACACAACAAAAACAATAAATAAGCGAAAAATTGATTTCGCACCACCAACAATTCCTTTAGCATACGATGAAATTTTATCTACACTAAACCAATTTGAAAGTACTTCAATCACATTTATATTTTTTAAATTTTCAATATTATCCTTAAGATTTAGTGCAACGACTAATGGTTCATCACTATTTTGGTTAATCTGCATCTCGATCAAATTTAAATAGCGCGGAAAATTATTATACAAATCAATAATGCTATCTGTAATATTTGGAACAATAAATTGAATAATCCATATAATTAAAAATACAGCCACTAAATAAACTATAAATACGCTTATTTTTGTTTTATGTTTTATTAATATACCAATATTAGTTTTCTCTATTAATCCCTCAATTTTTCTTCCTGGTATGTATAAAACATATGCTACAATGATAGCTATCACAAATGGCATTGTAGCCGAAATAAAACTACCTAGTGCACCAAAAATAGAATACACACTGTCAATAGTCTTAAATATAATTATTAAAACAACACCTAGAGAAAAATAAAAGAACCACCTTTTACCTTCTCTACTTTGATTTGTTCCTTTATCCATATAATACTTTTCGCCTCTTTATTTTACTGATATACATATACCTCTAAATTTTTTCTACCAAAATTTATAGCTTCTTGATGTGAATTCATGTATATATCAATTTTATTATTTGAAATTGCTCCGCCTCTATCTTCAACCACAAACCATCCATCATTTACAGAATTTGCAAGTGCTGGAATGTACATTTTTGTGCCAATTGGATACATTGATCCTGCTGCCACTGTATGCCATGCTGATGCACGTGCTCCAGAACTTGTTATTCCATTTGTTTTACCTGTACATTTTGCACAAGAACAATATGCTGATGCATTCATAGTAACAAGTGTAGGTGTTATATTGCTAATCTCTGATGAATCAATAGCAGATCTTCCCCTACCAAATCTTGTAGCAACCTTTGATGAAATTTGAATTATTTCCTCTCTTGGCTCTTCTAATATCACTTCTGTAAGAATAGTTCTTTCAATTTCATTTCCAGCTCTATATCTCACTCTATATTTAACTTCCTTAATTCCATTTTTTCCCTTCTGCAAAATCACATCTTGTTTTTCAGAATCACTTGTAGAAACATCTTTAGTAATTGTTTCAAATGGAATTTCTTCTTGCACTGTTATAATCTTCTCAGTAACAGGTACATAACTACCTAAAATTTCATCAACAGTCACATCTATAGCTTCTTCAGAAACAATTGTATTAGTACTACACTTAGAAATAATTATTTTTTTAGACATATCTATGTTTGAATTTTCATCTGGATATACCTTTTCATCAGGCATAATAATGGTATGTGTCTCTGCCAAAATATCTGAAACTTTGTTATTTTTTGTAACAACTGAATATTCAAATCCTTCTGGAAAAACGATAATCACATTTTTTGATTCATTTTTTGTAGCAAATACTCCAAATATAATAAAGAAAATAAAAATAATAGTAACAAACAATATTCTTTTAAGAAAATCCAAAGTATTTCTTTTAATATTTTTCATTTTTTGTCCTCCAGAATTAGCTTCATTATATAGATAAAAGTGATTTTTGTCAACACGTTTAATCAGCCAAAAACGTTGATATCAAATAAATTGGAGATTTTTTATTCAAGCAAAAAACAAGAGAGATTTTACTCTCTCTTGTTTGGAATAAATTATTTATTTAAGGAAATTTATATTTCTCTCATTTTACGATATTCTTTATAACTTATTATTGCAATTCCACCTATTATAATAAATCCAAATAACATTCTACCTGTTCCTGTTTTTGGCAAAACACTTGGAGCAACAGTATTATCTGTTTTTGAAGATGTACTTGAACCACCACTTGATGAACTTGAACCTCCTTTTGAGGTATTTGAATTAGTAGTACTTGTGTTTGAAGTTCCACCTGAAGTATTGCTCTTGCTTGTGTTTGAATTACTTGTATTGGTATTGCTCGTATTTGTATTTGTGTTTCCACTATCACTTACTAATACTTTAAATGAAGTTGTAGTTCCCTCATCTGATGAAATAGTTTCTTTTACTTTAAATTTAATTTCTGTTGCTGTTTCATCTGATGCAATTTTAAGAAGACCTTTTTCAATCTTTGTACCTGACTTATATGTACCATCTAATGTCCATGTAATTCTTGGATCAGATGTAACATCATTTCCATCATATGTAACTTTGTATTGTTTAGACTCTCCTTTTTTTAGAGATACTGTATCTGAACTTGATGGTGAAAAAACTACTTTCTTATCTTCTTCACTACTTTTTGAAACAGTTACTTTAAATTCTGTAGTTGTTCCCTCATCAGATGATAAAGTTTCTTTTGCTTTAAATTTAATTTCTGTTGCTGTTTCATCAGAAGCAACTGTAAGAAGTCCCTTCTCAATTTTTGTACCTGATTTATATGTACCATCTAATTCCCATGTAATTTTTGTACTTTCAGTAACATCGTTTCCATCATATGTAGCTTTATATTGTTTTGTTTCTCCAGTTTTCAATGAAACTGTATCAGTAGCTTTTGGAGAATAAGTAACATTTTTTACTTCAGATTCAGAAACTTCTATTCCAATGTTTTTAGTTATACCTGGTTCAGGTGTAACCTCATCTCCTTCAGTAACAACAAACATTTTATAGCTTATAGCATCTTCAAATGTACCAACATCTGCATCATCCTTTACATGAAAATCTATAGTTACTAAATTTGAATTTGAAGTTAATCCATTTTTCATATCAATCAATAATTTTGATTGATTTCCACTAACTGGATGTCCATTAAATGATACACAATATACCGTATCAGGTATATCAGATGAACTCTTGTCTGTTAAATCTTCAACAATAAGTTTTTCGTTTCCTATTGTGACTGTGCCATCTCCATCCTTGTTTATATCTTCAAATTTTACTTTTTCCAACACACTTGTATTAACATTTATGTATCCTACAACACTAGTAACAGACTTATTACTATCAACATTATCAAGAGATAATGTAACTTTAAAATCTTCACCTTTTTTCAACTGTGTTTTGGTTGCAGTTACTTTAATTGTTGCAGAAACAGCTGCATATACATTGCATGTTAATATCGCTAAAACTAGTAAAAACACTATTAAATTATAAATTTTACGTTTCATAATAAATACTCCTCTTTTGCTTATACAAAATTAGAATAACATTAACAAGAAAAAATTGCAATAAGTTATTTTTATTTTACATTTATTTTGTATAATTTAGCACAAAACCTGAAACTTCTGCTCTGTGGTACAATAGAAGCCTTGCATCTTTAAGATTTATCGTTCCATTGCCATCTATATCAGCAGCACGTTTGAAAGGTTCAGCTAAGTTTTCAGTCTCATTTTTATATGCTTTAATAATTTTTGAATCTAATGAATCTGCTACTCCATCACCATTGCAATCACCAAGAACAACTGTATCGTATACATATAAGTTTCCATCCTTATCTTTTACAGCATTTCCATCTTTATCTTGAATTTCAATAGTCATACCTGATGCAATGTATGTTGGTTCAACAACAGTTCCATCTTTTCTTACAACAACGTTATAATTATTATTTCCGTTTAAAAGAATAGATTTAAAATCTGCTAATGGTGTTTTTGGAGCAATACTTGTTAGATTTGTTCCATCAACTATATCATATCCAAGGTCTATATTAGCTTCTGGATTATCATCTGTTCCATTTTTTATAACATTTATTCTAATTGTTTTTGTAACTGTATTATCAAATTTTGATGTTAAAACAATAGTAAGCTCAGTAGCTGTTTCATCTTCAGCAACACTTAATACAAGTTTTCCAGCCCCATCAGATGAAAGTGTTGTAGCTGTACTCATTTTTCCACTAAATGAAGCCATAAGATCTTTATCTCCCGCTTCAAGGTTTTCACCTTCAACTGAAACTGTAAATGTCTGACTATTTCCTACTCTAACATTTGCTGTTTCAGGACTTACAACAATTGCTGTAACTTTCTTAGTTGGCTGATCAGGTGTTTCTTCATTTCCATTTACTTTAATTGTAAATGTAGTAGTAACTGGTTCTCCTGTTGAATATGACTCTGTTGCAGTTACAGTAATTGTAGCTGCTGTTTCATCTTCTCCAATAGTAACCAAACCATTCTCTACTTTTGTATTTGCACTTGTATTACCACTAATTGACCATGTAGGTACTGTATTATCTATTGTACCATCAACCGTTGCATCTATTTGTTGAGTTGAACCTTTATCCATAGTAATTGTTCCAGTTGGATTGTAAATAACTGTTTTAGTAGGTTCTTCTTCAGAATCAGCTGCTAAAACTCTAACATCTATAGTTGTTGTTTTTCCTTCTGGAGTAGTATGTTTTTCAGTTACTTTTACTTGAAGAGTTTCTGCTTCTTCATCTTCACCTATAGTAAGAAGACCATTTTCAATCTTTGTATCTGAACTTGTTTCACCTTCTACATCCCATTCAGGAACTGAATTATTAATAGTTCCATCAACTGTTGCATTAAATTGAAGACTTGATCCCTTCTTTACAGAAACATTTGTAGTTGGTGAATAAGTAACTGTTTTCTGTGTATCATCTCCACCTGGATTATCAGGATTATCTGGATTATCAGGATTTGGTGCAGTTCCAACAACAGTATAATGGATAGTTGCTGTTGTACCATTTCCTATACAATCTGTAACTTCAGATCCATCACCACTCATAGGAATAACTGTTACTATACCAGTCTTAGTTCCTGATGTGTATGTAGGAAGAGTAACATATCTTCCTTCAGATTCTATTCTTCCATAATCAGAAGAAGTTCCAAAAGCTGTTCTTTCTATGTCAATAGCTTCTAATTGTGAAAAAATCTTTGGAAGTTCATAATCAAAATAAACAGGATGTTCACTTAAAAGAATTGGTTCAGCAACTGTTATTTCAATCTTTTGATTATGAAGGTTAATTTTTACAGCATCTTCATGTGTAGCTAGATAATCACCATAATTTCCAGCTCTTATGAAGTCTAGATATTGAAGCATAGGTTCAATATCTGTAAGTTTATTACCAGATAAATCTAAATCTTCCATGTACTTAAATGTTTCTTTATATCCATCAGCGGTAATTGGTAAATTATCAATTAAGTTATTAGATAGATATAACTCTCTTAACTTTTTAAGTTTAAGAATAGGTGTAATATCTCTAATAAAATTATAATTTAGATTTAAGCTTCTTAATGAAGTCATAGCTTCCCAATCAACTTCATCAACATCAGCAATATAATCATAAGCTGCATTTAATTTTGCAAGTTTTGGCATATTTGTAATGTTTGATATATCACTTAGTTCAGCATTATATGAAATATCTAATTCAACTAAATCTGGCATTTTTATATATCTATCAACATTACCATTTATTAATTTACTTGCTAAACTCATCAGTTGATCATATAAGAATAGTCTATCTGATTCTGATCTATCATCAGTTTCAGTACTGATATCTAAGTTATCATATGTTGGATTTGATCCAACAGTACTACTACTTACATAACCACCTGATATTTCATCAGCTAATTTTAATGAAGCTTTTGTATATGAATCAAAATAATAATCTAATTTTTCTGTTAATAATGCATCATTTATAACGTAGCTCTTTCCAGATACTTTTTTACTATTAATTTCAGAAATTAGACCAGTTTTATCAAATGAACTATTTATGAAATTAAATTTAACAAATTGTTTATATGAACTATCTGTACCGTCATCAAAAGCATCACCACATGCTGAAACTGTCACTTCATTATCTGATGAATCTTTAAATACATATACTCTATCAGCGTAAGCTTTATATATTTCAAATGCTCTTCTATCCTTTGTAGTTTCTAGTGGATTTGAATTTCCAGCTATAAATGCTTCTAATACCTTATCTTCAAAGTCATGTGGTATTTGATTTGTCTCTAATTCATCTATTTTTTTGTATAAATATTCTATGTCATAACATTTACTATCATCATCTGATATTCTTTTAATTAAGCAATAATTTGCCATTTCTGAATATAGAGCAATCCTTCTAATTGTATCTAGACGGTTATAGCATCCATTTGCAGTCATACCTTCCAAATCACGGTCTAATACATATGCAAGTGGTGCATCTGCTCCATCTGCCTTTGAATTATAATCAACTCCAAAGAATGCCTTTAATAATTCTTTATCTAAAGTTGAAAGAGCATTATTTGATTCTAATGTTTTCAAATAAGAATATTCATCTTCAATAAGAGGTTTTATCTCTGATTCAATAATATTAGCATCTTCACCAGCAACTTCATCATATGCTTCATATTCAAGTATATCTTGATAATTTATATTTGGACTAAGTAAAGTTGTAAGCTTGTATTCATCTTTGTAGTAATAATACATACTATCCAAGAAATGATACATTGCAGCGGTTGCACCTGAAACTTTACTATTTATTTTAGATATTTTTTCAGAATATGATTCTTCACCTTCTCCAGTAGATGGTATCCATTTATTTGATACATTGTTAAATGCCTCTTCTAGCCTTGATAGTGCCTCGCCTTGAACTCTTGCAGTAGCTTGTTGTTCATCTTCACCATTTGCAGGTGCTTGTGCTTCAGTAAGTGCATATGTAATAAATGCTTCTCTAAGAGAATCAGTATCACTCTTAATACTATCGTTTATAGAATTAAATTCTGATTTAAATCCAACATTTGCATCATATGCTGATTTTAAACTATTATATTTTTCACTACCAGCAGAAAAATATGAATCACCTTCTCTTAATAAACCAGAATATTTTGAAAGTAATGATGCTGTTCTTGCATTTTTTGCAGCTACAATATCATCAATTTCATCAATATTTTCTAAATAGTTATGTGAAACATTAAGTTTATCTTTTAAACCAAAGAATCCTTCTATTCCTGATAGATCTCTAATTTCTTTATTGTTTAAAATTAATGTTTGAATATCATTCATAAGTACAATATCACTTATTACAAATGTTCTAGCATCATCGTAAGCAGCTTCATACAAATTCGTTGCAATTTTTTTAGGCTCAAGACTTTCAATTGCAACATCAACTGAACCATTTTTTTCAAATATCGAAGGTACATATAAATATGAATTAGCATCAGTATTTATATAATTAGTACCATCAATTGAATAAATATTAAATTTTCCAAATATTTGCTTGTCATATCTACTCATTATTGAATAACTAGAAGAAAACACATCATTTAAAGCTGCATCTTCTGCTAAAGACATTGTATTATAAAAACTATTGGCACCTGATGCAGTATATCCATCTGTTAAACAAACTTTTTCCATTGGCATTCTATATTGTCTAACATGAGATATATCTCCATTATTATCATTTTCTACATCAACTACTTCAACAGTTCTTGATACCTTTTGAAGCTTACCAATTAAATCATCAATTACATACTGCTGAGTAATAGCTTCAATTTCAGCATCAGTAGTTGCACTATCATCATATGCATATACTTTTCCAGTAGCAGCATCTGGATTGTAGAAATACTTAGCAACTCCACCTTCTTTAACAACTTTATAAGAAGTTCCAGCTAAGTCTTCTACTAAATATGGATACAAATACAAAGACTTATTGTTTAAATTATAGAAATATGTATATAATCCATCAATACTTCTAACATATCTTAATTTAACATATCTGCTACCAGGTATTACTTCATATGAATAATTTGCATATGCAATTTCACCAGATTCATCAACAGAATATTTATATGTACTTAAATCTTTATTCTTTGTTTGTCCAGCAGTAAGTTGAAGTTTCAATGCTCTATAAAGATTATCATCTTTTACTGTTATTACATCTGTAACATCTGAGTGAACGACAAAACATAGATTAAATACAGAATCGTAAAGAAGATTTTCTGGAGCTAAATTTAAATTGTTATATTGTGAAACCTCTGGATTTCCATCAACAATTTCTAGAGTTAATTTCAAAAGTCCAGAATATTCTGATACAGTAACATATCCCTCAGAATCTCTCTCACGTTTTCCTACATTTAATACAACTTGTCCATTTTGTGTTATTGATGTTCCTTCAGTATTAATAGATAAGTGATCATTATTGTATATTTCTGGAACATCCTTCTCTAAATTTAAAGCATCATTATCATATTTAATAATTGTTGGAGTTGAATTTGGAACCTCATAATTAATATAGATAGATTTCCATTCAGCTTTTGAGAATCCTAAATATGATAATATTTGTGGTAAATCAAAAGAATGTGTAACCTCAGAATCAGCACCTAAGCCTGTTTTTCTTTCATATTCTTGTACGACATTACACTTTTGACCACCGATTATTAGACTATCTGTAGCAATTAATCTGTCAGCAAGATCTTTAATATCAAGAATACTTGCAATATGATTTGAAGAAATATCCAAGTATTTTAAGTTCTCAAGAGAGTTTAAAGCATTAAGATTACTTTCTTCAGATAAGTCATTTTGTGAAAGTTCAAGTCTCTCTAAATATTGAAAATTTTCAATACCACTTAGATCCTGAATACCAGAATTAGCTAACTTTAATTCAGTTATTTTAGCCAAATCTTCAGAACTTAAACTAACACTAAGATTAACATCGTTATAAACTGCTGATGTAATTTCTGGTTTAGCCTTTAACGCTCTTTTCACTGCTTTATACAACTTGTTGTTAAGGGTAAAAGGTTCAGACCCAGCAGCAAATACAGTTGAAAAGCTTGTTAAAAAAACATTTATCAACAAGATCATAACCAATGTAATCGCAAAAATTTTCTTTCCTTTCATAATAATTTTTCCTCCATGTAAAATTTGTGAATATCGAATTACTAATATAATAAACATCCACTTTTTAAAAAGCAATTTGCCAATCGAGAAGCACAAAAAAAATGCCAAAAATGTCTTTACGGATAGACATTCTAGGCATTTTTTAAACAAGTTTATTAAGTTTAAATTACTTTTTTCATTCAAAAAATCATTTTCTCTACGAATTAGCGCATTGTAAAAAATTTTGTAACAAAGAAATTAAAATAACTTTACAAATATGTAAAAAAATATGGGCAAGTTTTTAAATTTTATAAACTTTTAAAGTGTTTTGATACGTAGCGTTTGCAACACATTCTAAAGATTCTCCTTTAATTTCAGCAATTTTCTTTGCAACAAATTTAACATTTCTCGAATCATTTCTTTCCCCCCTATGAGGTTCCGGTGAAAGATATGGCGAATCTGTTTCAATAAGAATTTTATTCATTGGAACCATTGAGACACATTCATAAGCATTTGCATTTTTAAAAGTAATAACTCCACTAAATGAAATGTAAAAATCAAGTTTTAATGCATCTTTAATTAGTTCTTGATTTAATGGTACGCAATGGAAAATCCCTTTATTATTAACAGGATTCTCTTTAAGAACAGAGATAGTATCCTTATATGCATCTCTAGTATGGATACAAATAGGAAGATTTTTTTCATTGGCAAGTTTAATTTGCCTTTTAAAAACTTCTATTTGTATATCTTTATTATCTTTATTCCAATAATAATCTAATCCAATTTCACCAATTGCTTTTACTTTATTAATAGAAGAAAGATCAGATAACAAATCAATTTCTTCAAATACATTTTCACTTATATCATTTGGTGAAATACCAACAGTAGAATATATAAAATCATATTTTTTAGAAATTTCAACAGCCATTATACTACTATTAATATCGTATCCTATACACATAAATTTTGTAACACTATCATCAAATGTCTTCTTTATTAAAGAATCTCTATCGTTATCAAACCTTTCATCATTATAATGAGAATGTGAATCAAAAAATTCAATATTTCCTGTCATAATTAACTCCATTATTTATTTTACAATTATATTTCATCAAATAATTCGATCTAAATACGAGAATTTAAATTTACAAAATGATTACAAAAGAACAATTTCAATATTTCAAAAAAATTACCATCAAAAATCTACATTTTAAATATTGCAATTGCATTACATACAGCATAATCTTTTGAATGTGAAATAGATATCTCTATTTCATCCAATTCTTCTATCTTAAAATTTAATTTTACATACGGTTTTCCATCTGGATAATTTAGAATTTCAAAATCAGTATATTTATAATCAAAATTAATATACTTTGAGACAGCTTTATAAACCGCTTCTTTTGCGGAAAACTTGCCTGCATAGCTTTGAAATTTACTATTACCACGTCCTTCACAGTAATCTATCTCCATTTCTGAA
>CAYYBL010000002.1:0-74234 GCA_964470175.1 uncultured Lachnospiraceae bacterium
TTATTGTATCCCATATCAAGTAAATAACTATATCTTATAGGGTAATCCATTAGGTGCTCATCTTCACTAAAATCATTATCCGGATATTCTTTACTACTTAATAATTGATTATACTTTTTACCATTACTACCAGTTGCACACCAATACATATCATCTGTTATTTTGGTAAAAGGCACTCTACTTCCAGGATCATCCTTTATACCATATGCATTTCCTATTTCCCAGGTTCCAAGTGGAGTTTTTGTATCTCCTTCAGATTGTTTACCTGGTCCATTTTTTCCAATAAGCGCCGCACATGAAAATAAAACTTCATATTTTTCATCTTTTGCTTGATAAACAGTAAGAGTAGCATGATAATCACCATCAATAGCAGTTTTAACTCCTATTCTATACTCTCCATCTCTCTCTTTTGAGATTGGTTGACCAAATAGTGTTTTTTCTACTTCATCTTGAGAAATGACATTTTTATAAAGCTTATACTGTGAGAAATCTTCAACCTGCTTCTTTAACTCTGAATTTTCGATTCCCATGTGTATTAAAACACATATAAGTATAACAACAACAACGACAAACATACACATAACTCCCATTTCTTTCTTTGACATAATATAACCTCCTAATTAATATATTTTAATCTATAATTTTATGTTCCTTAGCAAAAGATATAGAATCTTGAATAGGTAAAATATCCACCTCATGCAAGTTTTGAGGTAATTTGTCTATATCAAACCATTTTACCTCTTCTAGTTCTCCCTTGTCTGGACTAATATTACCATCGTAATCAGTTATTATATAAATCTCTACTACACAATAAACCTCATCGCCATTTGGATATATATGATGCATAGTTTTTCCTGAATAACTCTTTACAAATTGAGCCTTTTTTACATCAATATTTAATTCTTCTTTTAATTCTCTTTTTAAGGCTTCTACAAATGTTTCACCTAATTCTAATGAGCCACCATGCACTGCCCAAGTACCATCATCTTTTCTCTTCTGCAAAAGAATTTTATTATCTTTAAAAAACGTACCAGCTGCACATGGCATAAATATAGGAACACTACCCACTTGTTTCCTAATATATTCAACATATCCCATAATTATTAATTACATCCTCTACAAATAATTTTTACACATTTTTTATATCACATAAATGCTTTCTATTCAATAATAATTACTATAATACAAAGAAGGAGAGGTGAATTTCACCTCTCCTTCTAAACGCATATTCATTCAGCAAGATATTCTTCCAAAGTTATTCCTCTTTCAGTAATATCATTTGCTACCTCTGATGACCCAACATATCTTAGATGCCAGGGCTCATAAGCGTATCCTGTGACATCATCTCGTCCTTCAAGATATCTTAAAATAAAACCATAATCTGCTAATTTTGCATGTATCTTGGAAAACAGTTCTCTTTCAGCTATCATATCATCATTGTCATCTATCACAACGCCATCCTTTACAAGACATATATCGATGGCAAGACCTGTATGATGTTCTGAATAGCCAGGAACAGCCACATATGTTTTGACATAATTCTCTCCATACTCAACTGTCCACCTGTCCCAAAGATCCTGCTGCTCTTCGACAGAACGATAACAGCTGTCAAGTTCTATAAAAACTCCATCATGCTTTGCAAGATCATCTCGAAGTTCATAAAACTTTAAAAGAGCTTCTTTTTCAACCTTGCATTCATCATCATCGATATCCCATACAGTCTCTAACTCAACTTTTTCCTCCCAATCATCCGGAAGTTTATTCTGCTTATTGACCAGTACGAGATAATCTATCTTACCATTATCCACTGCCAAATTCTCTTCTTCAGCATAAGCAGCTTGCACGAAACAGAAAACTATTACAGCAACAACCATCAATGTATAAATCCTTTTCATAGTATCTTACCTCCAGCGTTTAGTACCTAAAAATTTTGAAAATCATTATTTTTCAGGATAATACTAGCTACAAAATCAAATTAAAGGACCTGCCCGTATTAAATAAAACTGTACCATTTTATTTCCTCCTCTTTGCTGAAATCCTAATATTCTGTTTTCAAAGTTCATCAAACACCTTATATTATAGCATTATTTTTACATGTAATCAACAAAGTGCTGCCATAGCTTCATTTTACTCTTCAAACAATATTTTCTGCATTTTATATGGATTGTCCAAAAAGTCTTTATATATTTTATACACTTCCGTATCTTCATATTTTATTTCTGTCATATCATTATTCATATCAATTATTTCTCCATATTTATAGGATAGTATTATTGGTGAATGTGTCGCTATAATAAACTGAGATCCTCTTTCTGCCAAATCATGTATGTAGCACAATAATGTCATTTGTCTTTGTGGAGATAAAGCAGCTTCTGGCTCATCTAAAATGTATAATCCTTTATCCCAAAATCTATGTTCAACCAACTTCAGAAATGACTCTCCATGCGAACAAGAATGTAAATCTTCTCCACCATATGTTGTATTTATCAAATCACCATTATTACTGATATCAGTTGCGACATTATAAAATGATTCAGCTCTCAGAAAAAATTTTGTTTTTGGAACGCCAAACTTACTAATTACTAAATGTTTATACAATTCTGAATAATCATCATAATTTGAAAATTGCATATTATTGCTGCCACCTTCTGGATTTAACCCTAAAGCAATCGCAATAGCTTCCACAAGTGTAGATTTTCCAACTCCATTTTCCCCATAAAAAAAAGTAACAGAATTATCTATCTTTAGTTCATCAAATCTATTTAAACATTTTATATTAAAAGGATATCTACTATTGTCTATACCCTCTCTATTTATTTTTATATTATTTACAAATAACTTTTCCATCTTCAACTCCATGTCTTATATATCATAAAGATTAATATTAGTAAACCATTTATCTTTTTAATACATCCACTTGTCATTTTTTTCACCAAAAAGCACTTTACAATGCTATAATTAAAATAGAAAAAATCGATATCGATATATGAAAGGAAAACATATGAAAGTTGAAATAATAATAGATGAAAAATATGTAGAACCAGAAATAAAAATATATGCAAGCAGACTTACAGATGAAATAGTTGAAATTCAAAATAACCTTTCTACTATAGAAAAAAAGTCAAACTATTTAAAAGCATTTTTAGATGAAGATGTATATTTAATACCATTTGAAGATATTGAGTCTATATATTCTGAAAACAAAAAAGTACTTCTAAGAACAGAAAAAGAAACGTACATTTTAAAGCAAAGACTATATGAAATCGAATCTATCCTTCCAGGAAGTAACTTTGTTAGAATATCAAATTCTGAAATTGTTAATTTCAAGAAGGTTAAAAACATGAATTTTAAATTTAGCGGTACTATTTTGATCAATTTTATAAGTGGAAATTATTCATATGTTTCTAGAAGATATATAAGAAGAATAAAAGAATATTTAGATATGTAAGGAGGATGATTATTATGAAAAAAGAAAAAGTAACACTTGAAACAATTATAAATTTATTTAGCACAGGCGTCGTAATGACACTTTTAGGATATATAATATATGCAGTTGTAGTTCACTCAGTAGGAGCCGACTCAGAATATTATAACCTAATTGATGCTTTAAAAGATTACAAAATACTAGTAGCACAAATGCTATTATATGGGGGCTTGTATGTAGCGACAGACATGTTATTATTTAGACCTCTATTAAATGTCCTAAGTGAAGTCGAAATGGAGACCTTTGATAAAAAAGATATTATAAAAATTGCAATTGAATTCGTAGTACTATGTGCTATATACTTTGCCGTAGATAAATCAAATGTAATAGATGATGAAGGCCTAACAAATATCATTGGTGTTTTAATACTAGGCTGGAAAATAATATACGAAGTATTCTTTCAATCAATAATAATTAATAGTAGAATTAAAAAAATAAATAAATAAATAAAATAAGTGGGAAGTATTTTCTTCCCACTTATTATTTTTTATTTGACCTTCTTATTTCTTATATAATCACCCTCAAATTCATTCTCAAGTATATCCATATGTAATCTATCATAGTATTTTCCGTTTAAAAATATCTCTTCTCTACTTCCACCCGCATCTTTAAAGCCACATTTTAAATAACATTTATGTGCACGCTCATTTGCTGATAAAAGATCAAGTCTTATACTATGCAAATTTAAATATTTAAAGCCATATTCAAGTACAAGTCTTATTGCTTCTGCGCCATATCCATTACTTCTATAATCTTCATCCCCTATAAATATTCCAAGTACAGCACTTCTGTTGATCCAATTAAAATTTTCGAGTCCGACTGTCCCTACTAGTTTATCATTTTCTATATCAACAATATTAAAATTTCTATTGTCACTATCCTTTGCCGCATTTTCAAGCCATTCTTTTTCTCCAACAAGTGTTGTAATTTGACCAGTTCTTCCAGTATAATCAGTTACTTCAAAGTCATTCATCCACTCAGTAAATTTCTCTATTTCATCATCAGATGTTCCTTTTGGAGATAAATAAATTCTATCACCAACTAATTTTTTAAAATACTCCATCTTTTCTCCTCCTTTTCTACATTGTTTCAATTCGAATGTTATTCTCATCTGTGTAATCAAATATTTGGACTATTTTTCCATCATCTTCTATAATAATTCTTCTATCTTCTCTATTTAAACTAATTCCCTTTTCTTCAATTTCTTCTTTTACTTTCTGATTTACAAATATCAAAAATGTGTCATACTCTTTTACGCTCGATTTTTGAGGAACCTTTGCTTCTACACTATACAGTGTATATTCATCATAATTTATATTAGTCATAAATTCTACGACATTAGGTATTATTTTGTACTCAGGCTCCTCACTTTTCATTTCTCCTGTAAGAAGTGTCATAATGTAAATATCCGCTTCATTACTTAGCAATTCATCTACTTTTGCATTTTTAGAATTATAATTCCATGGATAAAATGCATCATCTGACTTGGAAGAATGTTTAAATACATTACCTTCAAAATATGGTGATATTTCAACTATATGAAAGTTTAAAGCATCAATCACTTTGTCATCATAATCTACACTTTTTAAAAACTCTGCTATTTCTTCACCCACTGCATACTTTTCATGATAATCAATTATACATGAATTTATATTCCATACGAATTGAATAGTTAAAATAACTATAAGACATCCTCTTGCAATCAAGTATTTCTTATTATTTATTAAGAATAAAACTATTATGAAATATAGTATTGCAAAATACCTTACTTGAGAATTAATAAACATATACAAAACTATAAGCGGAAAAATCACAACCAATTTTTCAAATTCTTTTATAGCTTCATTTTTATTTTCTGTATTTAAATAATTCTTTATTGTAATATATAAAACTATACAAATCATACCAATAGTTGATAAAATTTGAACCACATGATTATTATCAGCTATTGTAGATTCTCCAACTATATAAGATATGTCACTTCCACCAGTTCCAGCAAATCCAAAATTTGAATTTGGAAGTAGCATTATAAATATTATCAAAAACGTAATAAAAATAAGAATGCAAAGCCTCCACATTTTCTTTTTTATATCTAAATTTAATGTTTTATAATCCTTTACAAAAAAGACTAATAAAATGGCGTAAAGACCTGCTGCCACAAAATATGTATGTAAAGAAATACACATAAAATACAATAACGAAAAATAAAATCTCCACATTTTATCATATCTTCGTGGAAAATAATAAAACACCATGCAAATACCTAGTAATATTAAAGAATAACTCCTTATAACAATAGTTGTCTGAAAAAAGACAAAATATGTAAACGGAAATAATAATTTCACATACCAAGGCACATCATATTTCGTATACATAAATATAAGTCCAAGAGTCATAAAAATAATCGGTATAACAAAAAAGTATTCATAGGTTAACCCAAAAGCCATAAAGATTTTTATGATAAAAACCCATAATGGCGGCGTTCCCTCATATTTGATATAACTAATTATTTCTGAAACTGATAAGTCTCTTGCTATTAGCCATGATTGTGCTTCATCTGACCATTTTTCATGATACCCACTCATCAAAAAAGCCAAAATTACAAATAAAGCAATTATTACAATATTTAACCAATTTTTTTCAATAAAAGTTTTTACTTTATTCATGCATATTCTCACTTCGCTTCAATCATTCTTTCTACTATTATACTATAACAATGCCTAAAATCAATTATATCTGTAGACAAATTAAAAAAATTATTATATAATGTTGTCGTTTACATAATAAGTAAACGAGAGTGAGAGAATATATATGGATATTGAAACTAAAAAAAAGTTGTATAAACAACTGGTTGAAATGAGTAAATTAAATATTAAGAAATATGCAAAACCAATAATTTCTGAAAGCGAATTTTATGCACTATCTCTCCCAGAAGCTGTAAAATACACTTTTATGTACAGAGATTCTCAAACAAAAATTATTGTAGATGACAAGGAATGCGATGTATATATAGAATTACCTGATATTGATTTGGAAGGTCAAGATTTAAGTGGTGTGTATATTAGTAGATTTATACTGGGTGAAACAACTCAAAATAATGGTAAAATTTCAAGCATTACAAAAAGCCATGTCAACTTAAAAAATACAGGTGCAATAATTGACTTATCGAAAACATATCCAAATATAATCCGTACTGAGCCAGATATAAAGAGATACTCAATTGACTTTGAAGGTTCAGATTTTACAGGTTGCGAAATATTTGGAATATTACCTGACGAATATGATAGTATTAATAATCCAATTAGTAGTATTGGTGTGCAAAATGCTCTAGATGAAAGATATCTACAAAGAAGAAAAAGATTGCATTTATCTGATAAAGCAAAAAAAGTAACCGATAGAGCATACAGTCGATTACTTAATGGTAAAGATTTTCATGGCATGAGAAATCAAGATTTAATTGACCTCTCTGACTATGATCTGTCGCAACTTTCAGATAAAGGATTGATATTTGCTAGAGGTAAGATAAAAAATCCTAATCAAATTATTTTATTAAAGCAATATCAAAATGAAGTAGCAAAATCTTACGTTAATAATCCTAAATTAATAGAAGATGCAGAGCTTGCTAATAATCTAAAGTTTTTTGAAACAAATTTTGAGTTATTTAATTCAAATATTCAATACGACATTTTAATAAAGCAATTTAAAAATGGAAATATAAAATTTGTAGAAAGATTTTTTAATAGACTTGATAAAAAAACTCAAACCGTTATTCTTATACTCGAAGCTGAAAATGGCAATGGTTCATTTGTAAAGAGGTTTTTTTCAAGTGCTTTAGAAAATATAAAATCACAAATCATAAGTAAATTAGTCCAAAGTGGTTTCAATGATGTCACCTTTTTTCATAATAATTGGAAGCATATCGATGCTGAAACAAGGGTTAAAATTCTATTTAACAACACAAACAGTGTAGAATTTTGTCATAGACATATTAATGATTTAGATGAGCAAAATAGAAAAGATCTTTTACATATTATTAATCGCGAAAACGAAAGGCGAAGAGACGATTTTATTCCGTTTTCAATACCTACTTTTTCTAAACAACTAGATGCTAAAACAATTGATGATATTATAAAAAATTTCAAAAAAGGAGAATATAGTGAGCTAGAAACACATTGGTTAGATATACCTGAAAATATGCAAAGTCAGATTCTAGATGATATTTTAAATAATAATATTACTGAATTATTAAATTCACTTAGGTTTTCAGGTGACGAAGCTGTCACAAAAGTTGCAATCCATGCCTTTCAAAACAATGATTGGAATCTTTTTGGAGAATATTGTCATGGTATGGATAGCACCGCATTCAATGAATTGGTAGCAAAAAAATTTGCTGAAAAAGATAGAGATTTTTTAGTTCGCTTTTCATACTGGAATACCAGTTCAAATAAAGACATAGTCACACAAGTTGCAAAAGAAGAATACTTTGATAATAACAATGAAAGATTTGCTTTATATGCAATTGATTCAATCCATCCAGAATTAATAATGGAAATCGCAGATATTGAACTAAAAAAGAATAATATGGCATATATAAGAGAAATGTTTGATTTTTCACGTAACCCAGATATACATAAAAGCTTATTAAAGAGATATAAAGGAAATGACTCTGTATATAGAATTTTTATAGAACTTGACAACGAACTATGGGAATTATGTCATGACGAAGAAGATGACTTTTGCACAAATTCATCAAGATTTGTGTTAGATGAAATCCTATCTGATGAACCAGATATTGAGTTTATCGAAATGCTTATAAAAAATGGTTTATTTATAAGAGATCAGAGGTCAGAAATTATCAAACAGATGAAAAATGCTTCACATACACATACAAATGAATTAACCACTAGACTTGTAAATCTATTAGAAGAGAATAAATTTAAAATAGGTCTTAGTACTAAACCTAAAAAAATAAAGGAGGAATCAAGATGATACTTTTACCAAGGACTTCAGGATATAAAGATATCCTAGATCAATACGAAAGCGAAAACAATTTTTCTTTTAATAATTCAACAATATTACCTGCTGAACAAAGAGATATTTTATATATAATATATGGCCATAACAGTGGAAAACAACCAACAGAAGAAACCGAGGAAGAAAAAAGAAGTAAAGAAACAATTGCAAAAAAAATTATAGAAAAAATGCATGATCCTAGATTAAAAGAAAAAGGAAGAATAAACTCTTATATATATTCCCCTGGTGGATCATATTCAACTAAGGACGAAGATGAAAGAGATGAACTCACTCGAAATGGTTCTAAAGTAGCATATGTAGTCATGGAATTAAATGGTTTGGTAATTATGGAAGCAATTGGACAACTTGGAAACGCTACGTACATTGCTGAAAAAAATGAAGAACTTGAAGAAAACATTACAAAAATGGGAAGAGGAGAAGCTTTAAGTAAAGATGTAATGTATAAAATAGTACATGACCAATCTGATGGAAAAGGATATAATTACAATTCAAATCACATTGTCAATATTCTAGAATATGCTATATCAAATCCTCAAGGACTAATGAAGGTACTTAGAGAAAATGAAAGCTATTGCAATTTATCAACTTTAGTGAAAAGAATGAAAAAAAGTGAAGAAAGAGATGAAATTGAATAATAACAAGATCTGTAGTATAATTGTATTATAATCAAATATAAAAAAGGAGTGAAAATAGATGAAAAATCTAAAAGAAATGGCTCGGCATTTGTTTGGACCTTTCTTGAAATCTCCATATATCTATAGAGGGAGCATTGACAAGAGAAAGACAACAGATCCAGAGTTATGTAGTATTTGCAAAGGTAGGTGTTGTAAAAATTGTGGGTGTTTTTTAAGTCCCCAGGATTTCAGCAAAATATCCTATAAAGTTCTAAACCAAGAAATTCAAAAAGGATACATTTCGATTGATTATGTTTGGAAAAAAAACTATGAAAAAAAGGGTACTCTAGTACTCAGAATACGGAATGTTGGTAGTCCAATTGTGGACATAAAAAGATCTTCAAAACCGCACCAATGTATGATGTTGACCCCAAATGGTTGCTCTTTTTCTTATGAAGAAAGACCCTTGGGTGGAAAACTTCTTATTCCTCTTGTAAACGACAAAGGATATGCTGTATGTTATCCCAGATACAGCTATATAGAATGTGCTCGTGAATGGGAACCATATAAACGAATTCTCAGAAAGCTCTATTTTAAGTATAGAAATATTGATTATTAAAGGCGGACCGATGAATATCGGTTCGCTTTTCATTATTACATAATGTCCTCTTTTGTTCTTAATATTTAATATAGATTTTTTTACAAAATTCTTATATAAAAAGTCTTCAGTCAACATTTCGAAAGCTAATTTTACCTATAATATCAGGTGTTACAAGAATTTGAAATTTTTAGCACTCTCCTATTGACATTGCTAAAAATAGTGTTATAATATTAGTTGAAAAGAGAAAAAGATTGTTTTTAGAAAGCTAGCATCTGAAAACAATCAAATATGTGCTTGCCTTATATGGTGTCAACACATACATAAAAAATAGATAGGAGTGTGATTAATATGATGATGATACCAAGAAAAAGAAATGATTTTGATTTATTTGATTCTATGTTTGATGATCCATTTTTTGAAAGAAAAGAAGTAAGATGGATGAAGACTGATATAAAAGAAAAAGGTAATAACTATATTATTGAAGTTGATTTACCAGGATATGACAAAGACAATATAAAAGTTGAGATGGAAAATGGCTATTTAAATGTTACAGCAAAGGTTGACAAATCAAACGATAGTGAAGAAGAAGGAAAATACATACACAAAGAAAGATTTTATGGTGAATGCTCAAGAAGCTTCTATGTTGGAGATAATTTGACAGAAGAAGATATAAAAGCATCTTTCAAAAATGGTATATTGACACTTACAGTTCCTAAAGCAGAACAAAAGGGACTTGATGAGAAAAAATATATTCAAATAGATTAAAAGAATTAAAGAATTAAAAAAGAACAAAAGGGGACATTATGCGACACTGAGAAGAAAAAACTCTTGTCAAACGTCCCCGTTTTTGTTCTTCGCGCCAAATTTACGTAGTTAATTTGTGTGCAATGTCGGCCGAATGCTTTTTATTATAGGAATTTATTCCTATAATAAAAGACGAATTAAGATTTTCTTAATTCGTCTTTTTTATTTCTTTAACCTTATTTTAGTACCAACCGTGTGCAAGCCAAAATTGTTTTGCAGCAACCCATGATCCATATCTTCCTTGAACATATGCCTGTGCAACTGCATCTTGATTTGCAACAGAATAATCACCATTTAATCTAGATCTCATCATTTGATAAGCTCCATAATACTGTCCATTCACAGCATTATAATTTCCACCAGATTCCTTTTGAATAATCCAAGCTCTTGCTGATTCTTCTGACTCAGATCCCAAATTTACAGTAGGTGTAGATTGAGCTGGTGCAGCAGCTCTTGGCTCAGGTGCTGATCTTGCAACAACTACGTTTGAAATTTGAATAATCTTACTTACTGGTTCTTTAATAACCTCTTCAGAAATCAAAGTCTTCTCTACTTCTACATCATTTTGATATTTTACTCTATATTTCAATTCTTTTATACCATTTTGACCAGCTTGTATAACAGAATCTTTGTGTTCAAATTCACTAGTTGACACATCTTTTGTAATAGTCTCATATGGTATCTCTTCTTGCTCAGTAATTATCTTCTCAACTATAGTGTCATAAGATGCTAATATCTCTTCTAGTGTAACATTAACTGGTTCTTCTACTCTATTTTCTGTCTTTTCATAATTACCATCATCCGTATCTTTATATATAGTAATTGTCTTTGATTCATCAATATTAGACTCAACTGGTGGGAAAACTTTTTCATCATCCCTAACCATTATAGATTCTTCTAATAAAATATCTTTAATTTTTGTTTTTGATGTCAACACCTGTGTCTCAAATCCATCTGAAAATGTTATAGTAACTTTATACATTTGTGACTTAGATGCATACACTCCAACGCTCAATATAACAACTAAGATTATAACTGTAAAAATAACTTTATAGATAATCTTGTTTAACAATTTATTATTTTTCACAAAACACCTCTAAGAAATTTATTCTCAACATAGAGATTATACTATATTAGTAAAATACTGTCAAATTTGTCAAGACAGTATAAAATTATTGGTATATCAGGCATTTTACGAATTGTCCTTATAATTCAAAATATCTTTCACAACCTCTCCAGCCATAATCATACCGGCCACAGAAGGCACAAAAGCCACACTTCCAGGAACACTTTTTTTAGTTGAATCAGAAACTATTTCACCATCAATAGTTTTTTCTATCTTAATCGGTTCTTCCTTTGAATAAACAACTTTTAGCTTTTTTATTCCTCTTGTTTTTAATTCTTTTCTCATCACCTTTGCAAGTGGACACACACTTGTCTTATATATATCTGTGACCTCAAATCTAGTTGGATCTAATTTATTTCCTGTACCCATACAAGAAATTATAGGTATATTAAGCTTATTTGCTCTCATAACAAGTTCTATCTTAGCAGTCACAGTATCAACGCAATCGACAATATAGTCAATCGAACTATCTAATATTTCTTTACTATCTGGCATAAAAAACTCTTGATAAATCTCTACTTCTGCATCTGGATTTATCCTTAAAATCCTTTGCTTTGCTTCTGATACTTTGGCGTTTCCAATAGTATCAATTGTTGCTAGAATTTGTCTATTTATATTTGTAAGACTAACTACATCATTGTCAACAATAATAAACTTGCCGACTCCTGTTCTTGCAAGTCCTTCGACTACATAAGAGCCTACTCCTCCCACTCCAAAAATAGCAATTTTTGAATTTTTAAGTTTTTCTATACCTTCTTTTCCTAAAATCAATTCTGCTCTTGAAAATTGGTTTACCATTATTGTTTCCTCGTTTTTTAATCCAACACTATAAGTTCATACTTAGTAGATCCAAGTCCTAATTTTTCTGCATATTCAGTAATATGCCTACCGCATCTTGAATCAATTCTTTCTTTTATGTCCTTAGTTCCTTCTTCATTTGTTTTCCAAATAGCATCAAGAAAAGCTTGATCATTCGCTACTGGATCTAGGGATGCAAAAATTCCAATATCATTTATAACAGCATCACCTTGTTGAGCATCACAATCACAATCAAGACTAATTCTATTTGCAACAGTAATGTATACTATAGGGATATTTCTTTCTTTCAAATAATCTGACACAGCTTTTGCGGCCTCTGCCATACTTTCAATAAAATCTTCTTGTTTATGATCCACTATCCAGCACTTGACAGGGTCCTCTGTTTGACCACAAGAGTGAATATAAGCTTTGCCATTACGTGATGCAATACCAATAGACTGATTTTTTAGATTGGCACCAAATCCTCCCATAATATGACCTTTTCCATGAGCTAAATTTAGAATTGAATCATAATTATCAAAATTAGCTCCAATAATATCATACTTTAAGTGCTTGCCATTCTTTACTGGTATCTTTTTTTCTCCACTTGCATCCATAATATCTACATTTGCAAACGAAGTAAATCCATGTTTCTCTGCTACTTTCATATGATCTTCAGCAGTATTTCTTTTTCCATCATATGCAGTATTACATTCAATTATTGTACCATTTAATTTCTTTACTAATGGTGCTATCAAATCAGCTTTTAGATATCCTTTTGAGCCATCCTCACCAGTTGACACCTTTACTCCAACTTTTCCATCTAATTTAACACCCAACACTTCATACATCTTAATTAGACTTTCTGGAGTAATTTCTTTACAAAAATAAACCTTTGAATTTTCCATAATTTTTCATTCTCCTTTACTTATAATTTCTTCTAGTTCTTTTGACATATATCTCGGACCTCTCACTGTAGTCACTCCATATTTTTTCATAAGCTCTAGAGTATATTTATTTTTATCATACCTGTCAAGTACTTTTATTTGCATAATCTCAGGTACCTTTACATATTTATTCTTTGATTCATGTGGTATATGTACTTTTGTAACCTCTCCTTTATATAATATCGCAGAATATGGTCTAGCAACATACATATATATCACATCTCCTACTTCAATTCCAGCTCCTTGTTTCCAATTTACAATTCCATTTTTTGAATTCTCGAATGCAGAAATAACATCAAAATACTTGGGATTAGCAGGTATTATCCACTCTCTTTTAGACCTATTTACATTTCCTCCAATAAGGCTATAGCTTTCATCTATTAATTCATATAACTTTTTTTCATCAATTAGATTGTCAAGTAATATTGTAATCCAATATTTTTTATTCATATGATATGCTGGATAAAAGTGTATTTTATCTATCAAAGAAACTATTTTTTCAGGGGGAAGTTTTATATTGATTACATCTACTATTCTATCACTCTCATTTCCGATTAGGCTGTATTTTATTGGCATAATAAGTCCATACCATTTTCCATTATCAGCTTTAAGTGTACCATAGTTTTCAAAGCCTTCATCCCAAGGACATTCAGGAATCGTACCATACTTTCTTTTTACATAATCAAGTACTTTTGCTCTCATACTATCATCAGAAAAACATTTTTCTACAATATCTTCTATGATATCCTTTACTTCATTTTGCATTTGAGCCACATATCCAGTGGCATTTTTTAAATTTATAGAAAAATACTCCTCTCCCATAGATAAATCATATACCTTAACATCGAAGTCTTTTCCCATAATCCTAACATTTACCTGCAAATTATTATCTGATAACCTTTTCTTAAATAAATACTTCTCGCCATCAAAAATAAAGCCATATTTTGTCAAGCAATCTTCATTTATTTTTTTATTATCAAAAATATAATTATAGTTCATTTCTACCCATTATTATTTAAAATTTTTATTCTCTTTTCTAGTTCATCAAATGATTTAAGTTTCCAAGACCAATTATCTTTACTCTCTACTCCAGGTCTATTTATTCTTGAATTATTGTCTAATCCCAATATGTCTTGTACAGTGAATACTGATACCTTTGACCTAGTATTTAATAGATATTTTATAAATGATTCATTTATTTTAAAGCTACTCGAACCATAAATGTTAAAATACTTTTTTAATTTAAGCTTATTTAAAAAGCTTAAGTTGTTATACCATCCCACTGCTGTATCCGTGTCATGATTACTTATATAATTTACTATTTTTTCATCATCATAAGCAATGTCTTTTTTTTCATTGATATCTATAGAATATATGGTTATATTTTGTCCAAGGAAATTATAATGCTCCTTTAAAGCTATTGTCTCTTTTCTGATATCTCCCAAATCTTCTACCCAAAAGTTTTCTGGCCTTGCTATCTTAAGTAACTCATCAAAAAATTCATATCCAGGTCCTTTTTCATACACACCATTTTTAGCATCGCCACTTACTGGTATCTTAAAGAAGGAATCATAAGCTCTAAAATGATCTATTCTTACTACATCAAATCTCTTAATGTATTCTTTATATCTTTCTATTAAATAAGAGTAATTATTTTTTCTAATATAGTCAAAATTATAAACTGGATTTCCCCATTTTTGTCCATTCGGATTAAAATCATCCGGTGGAACTCCTGCAATATACTCTGCATTTCCATTGTTTAACTGAAAGCATAATAAATTACCTTCTACATCTGCAGAATCCATTGCAGGATATATTGGCATATCACCCACAATTTTTACATTCTTTTTATTTGCATAATTTCTTATCTCATTCCATTGCTTGTCAAGTATATATTGTAAGAACATTATATACTCTTCATCCACTTTATAATGCTCTTTCATATACTTAGCATAATTTAATAAATTAATATTGGATTTAAATATATAATAATCTTCAGTCATACTAAACTTTGAAAAAGCTTCCTTATAGTACTTTTCCTTGTAGTTTCTTTGTACTTTTTCTCTATCTTCAATAATTATTGGATCTTCTATAAGACCATCTTTTTTAAGTCTATCTAATGATATGTATTCTTCTTCTAATGCATAATAACTTATGGGAGAATATGGCAAATCATTACAAGCATTTATTGGTAATATTTCCCAATATGTTATACCATTTTCACTCAAGATATCTATAAACTTTTCTGCTTCATATCCAAAATCACCTATCCCATATTTACTTGGTAATGAAAAAATTGGAAGAAGTATCCCTAGTTCCTTCATGCTTTCTCCTTTGTACAATATAATCAACTAAATTATATTTTTATCTATATTTCTTGTCAAGATGCCTTATGCTTTAATTGAAATCATATTTATAAGGAAGTTTTTTACACTCCCTATAAAATAAAAAAGGGGCCTGTACCTGATTCCAAGTACTAGCCCCAAAAACGATTATTCCTTCACTACGACAACTGTCTCACCGACAATCGAATTATTATAAATAGTTTCCGCCAAATCATCTGGAAGATTTACACAGCCATGGGATCCTCCCCCCATATATATGTCTCCTCCAAACGAACCGTATCTCCAATATGCATCATGCATACCGATATTGCCATTGAAAGCCACAAAGTAATTCACGTGATATGTGTCCATAAGGTAATCATCGGTAAACTTCTGATATACCACATACTCCCCCGTGGGAGTAGGTGATGAATATAAGTCTCCTGTCACACAGGGGCCACTCCCAATAAGAGAGCCATCTGCATACATCTCGACCCATTGATCTGATATGTCAATATATACTACACTAGAATAAAACTCTTTCTCAGAATAGGTTGTGTCACTTTCTTTTGTTCTCAGATAATCAGCACACACATAGTTTCCATTTGACAGATGTGCCCAATCACCTTCATAACAATCAACTGACACTTCTTCTCCATATTCCAACTCACCTACTATGTCATATTCTGTGCCAGGGCCTGTGCGTTCTCGCACGCCGCTGCCCGTAACAACTTTTGTCTCAGAAGCGTACGCAGGTACACACGCAATTGCAAAAATTGAAAAAACAAAAACTACATTCCGCAAAAACTTCATTAACAATTCCCCCTTTGATGTAAAATCGTTTTTGTATACGTGATACGCATTTAATTATAGCATTTTTTTCTTTATTTTTCAATATAATTTGCTAATTTACATAAAATATGATACAATCATATTTGATGCAACTAATGGTTGAAGGGCAAAAGCCCAGAAAGGAGTTCTTATGTCATACACATCGTACAAAGTGTGCAACCCAAAAGATCTTGTCCATATCCTACAAGACCATGGTGGGAAGATTGATGGTGTCGTAGTCATCGATGGAGATGACCAGGCACTTGGCTACTATAGTCTTGAGTTCCAAAATGATTCTTTTGATGGAACCGTACTAGTATATCGGAATGGAGTATACCAGCACACCGTAAAAATCAAGGACATCAAACATTCTTTGTATGTTCCTACTAAAGATGATGATTAAGAACCCAAAAAGCACCCTGGCGGCTATTTTTGCCAGGGTGTCTTTTTATTTTACAACAATATTATATATTCTGCCTTCAACATATATTTCTTTCACTATAGTTTTTCCATCTAGCTTACTCATAATAGATTCATCTTTTTCAAATGCATCTCTTACATCTTCCTTTGTGGCATCTTTTGATACCTTTACACTTCCTTTTAATTTTCCGTTTATTTGTATAGGTATTTCAATTTCTTCATCAATAATTTTAGTTTTATCATATGTAAGCCATGGTTCATATGCAATAGTGTCATCATGTCCAAGTTTATTCCACATTTCTTCTGCAAGATGTGGAGCAAATGGTGAAAGTAATAACACAAATTGTTCTAATTCCTCTTTTAATATATATCCATCTTTGTAAAAAACATTAATCATTGTCATAAATGTAGATACACATGTATTAAAATGCATTAGTTCAATGTCTTCCGTAACCTTTTTTATTGCTTTATTCATCATAATTTCATGTTTTGTCTTATCTCCATCATGTGGTAAGTCCAATAATTTCCATACACGAGCAAGAAATTTATTACATCCTCTAATGCTATCTATAGACCATGGAGCTGTTTGATCAAACGGTCCCATAAACATTTCATATACTCTTAAAGTATCAGCACCATATTCTGCAACCATATCATCAGGATTTATAACATTTCCTTTAGATTTACTCATTTTTTCGCCATTCTCACCAAGTATCATACCATGTGATGTACGCTTCATATATGGTTCTTTTGTAGGAACCACACCAATATCATATAAAAACTTATGCCAAAATCTTGAATAAAGTAAATGCAAAGTAGTATGCTCCATACCACCATTATACCAGTCAACTGGTGTAAAATAATCAAGTGCTTCTTTTGAAGCTAATACTTTATCATTCTTTGGATCAACATATCTTAAATAATACCATGAAGACCCTGCCCATTGTGGCATAGTATCTGTCTCACGTGTAGCTTTTCCTCCACATTTTGGACAAGTTGTGTTTACCCATTCTTTGTGTTTAGCAAGTGGAGATTCTCCATTTTCGCCTGGTTCATAATCTTCTACATTTGGAAGTTCAAGTGGAAGTTCACTTTCTGGAATAGGCTCCCATCCACATTTTTCACAATATACCATAGGTATAGGTTCTCCCCAATAACGTTGTCTTGAAAATACCCAATCACGAAGCTTATAATTTACTTTTTTATTTCCAATATCATTTTTTTCTACATATTCACACATTTTAGAGATAGACTCTTCTTTTCCAAGACCATTTAAAAAGCCAGAATTTATATGTATACCATCACCAATATAAGCTTCTTTTTCTATATCTCCACCTTCGATTACAGGTATTATTTTTATATCAAATTTCTTTGCAAACTCATAATCTCTTTCATCATGTGCAGGTACAGCCATAATAGCACCTGTACCATATGTAATTAGTACATAATCTGAAACCCATATAGGAATCTTAGTATCATTTATAGGGTTATATGCCTCTATACCTTTTATCTCAACACCAGTTTTTTCTTTATTTAATTCAGATCTTTCAAAATTTGATTTTAGACTTGCTTCTTTTTGGTATGATTTTATATCATCTATGTTTTTGATCTCTTTTTCATATGTTTTCAAAATAGGATGCTCTGGTGCAATAACCATGTATGTAGCTCCAAAAATAGTATCAGGCCTTGTAGTATATACTCTCAACTTTTCATCTACTTTTTTCCCATCTACATACAACCCAAAATCAACTTCTGCACCTTCACTTCTACCTATCCAATTTTTTTGTTGTATTTTTATCTTGTCAAGATAATCAACATCATCAAGGTCTTTTATAAGTCTTTCTGCATACTCAGTAATTTTAAGCATCCATTGACTTTTTTCCTTTTGTACTACTGTACTTCCACATCTTTCACACTTACCATTTACGACTTCTTCATTTGAAAGACCTACTTTACATCCTGTACAGAAATTTATAGGCATAGTAGTTTTGTACGCTAACCCATGTTTATACAATTGAATGAAAATCCATTGTGTCCATTTGTAATAATTTGGATCAGTGGTATTTGTTTCTCTATCCCAATCAAAAGAAAATCCTAAAGACTTTAATTGTCTTCTAAAATTCTCAACATTTTTCTCTGTAGTAATTTTAGGATGAACGTGATTTTTTATCGCATAATTTTCAGCTGGCAGTCCAAATGCATCAAAACCTATTGGGTACAAGACATTGTATCCTTGCATCCTTCTTTTCCTTGCAACTATATCCATAGCTGTATATGAACGAGGATGACCTACATGAAGTCCTTGGCCTGATGGATATGGAAATTCTATTAGTCCATACCATTTTTTCTTAGACTTATCGAGGTTTGTACTGAATGTCTTATTATCTTCCCAAAATTTTTGCCATTTCTTTTCGATATCTTTAAAATTGTAGGTATTATCTGCCATATCTCTTCCTCCTAAAAAAAAATACGAAACCACAATAAAGTTTCGCATTGTATTATATACCATTTTCAGCTAAAAAACAATATTTTTATTGACTATATCATTTTTATGTTTAAAAGAATTTAAAAAATAACTTTACTTTATACTCAAATTTTACTATAATAGCTTCGTAACTCATATGTAGAAGCATTAAAATGCCTTTATGGAACGAACGTATCAAACTACGACTAGGGAAAGGAGACTGTTTGAAAAACACATCTAGTGACACCCAAAAGCTTCCTGTTGACTCGCGTTTTGAAGGACGCACTAAAGGAGCAAAAAGACAAAGCTCTTCGCGTAAAAAACTAAGCATCTATGATCAGATTTCACGTTATGAAAAAGACTGGATTGACGATGATAGTTACTATGATGAAGGTGACGATGAAGAGTTTGATTGACAATTAAATAAACAGTTTAAAAAAGGTTGTGATGCATCACTTTGCATCACAACCTCTTTTTATTCAAATCTTTCCTTTTTCCTTGGGTTTATTTTATATTCTACTTCAAATTTGTCAAATAAATCTAAATGATTTCCCTCCATACACGCCAAAAATGTTTCAAGTTCATCTTGTGTCTTACATGCTGTTATAACAGCTGGATGAAGTTTTTTCTCAGCCATTAAATCAAGTCCATACAAAAATGCTTTTGAAAAGCTTGATTTTTCTTTGTTTTTCATTAATTTAAAACCTTCTCTAAATCTTGAAAAACTATGGTTTGAATATTTTTTTAGTGGTACAGAAAAATCACCTTCAATAACATCATCAGCAGTTTGATAACCTTCATACTGCAATCCATACTGGACATCATCAATAGTATATGGTAAAAAAACTTTCTTCTCTTTTTCTGATATTATAAGCTTCTTTGAAGTTAGTGCATAATAGTTTTTTGTAACAGATATATTTTCATCATCTTCTTCTACAAAATCAGTCTCTACTACTTTTTTATCTACTAGTGTAACATCTTCATGCTTTTCTTTTTCTTCTTTAGGCTCTTCCAAAAACTCTACACTATTTTCTAAAGTTATACCCTCTTGTTTTGGCTCCTCCTCGAAATTGTTTATATCTATTTCTTCAACTTCTTCTTGTTCATTAGTATCTTCTAAAGAAATATAATCATTCTTTTTTATTTTATTATCAGCAAGTTCTTCATTTAAAAGATCATATAGTTTTTTATTAAATAAATTTTTTCCTACTATAGTATCCATAAAATCATCTTTATTCACTTCATCTTTTCCTTGGTTCATATTTATACCTCTTAGATAATTAATTCACGCCTAATCTAAATATATATACAAGTTTATTTTTTGTAGGCAAAACAAATATAGTTTCTTTATCATTTTTATGTTCCATCATAAGTATTGGCTCTTGAACAGTATCTCTTATCTCTAATAAATCAACGAAACTATCAAGATTTAATTGCTGATAGCCTGTCATATCAAAGTCGTTATTTAGCTTTTGTATATATGTTCTATAATTATTTACAATTCTCTTTAATTCTGTTTTATACTCATTTTCACTTGTCTTTGTACCTATTATATATCTTACAAGCCTAACAATTGTGAATGCATCAAAGATTATACAAATAGCTATAACAATTAACATCTTTTTGTTTGCTTCGCTATCACTTTTCTTAATTCTATTTTCTGTATCCAACATGTCACAGTTTATATCTATTGTCATTGTTTTTTCAGTAAGTGGTATTGAAAGAGATACGACCTTTCTATTATTAATTTTTTCAGTAGCACCTTCTACACTTACATATAATGATACATCCAAAGTATTCTCAAGATTAGCAAGTTTATAATCAGAGGCAAGTAGTGAAACTAAATCATTATATGAATTATAATCAATTGACACATTTTCCTTTATTGTAACACTATTTGCATCCATCACAGTCTGCTTATCTTTATTTAAAAGTTCAACTTCTTTTGTATAAATTGGTTCTTCTGAACTCTTTTCTTTCACATATACTTCAGCCATTATTTTATAACTATAACTTAAATTTGATTTTTCATCTATTTTAAATTCATAATTCATTACTGCATCTATGTGATCAACTAATGATGCTATATATCTATTATCCTCACCTAAAGCATTATTTTCAAAATAATTATTTTGTTTAAGTGCAACAGAATAATCGACATCGCTCTTTTCTGTGTAACTTATATAGTTTTCTTTTGCTTTAATTATATATATGCTTAAAAAAACTATTATAAGTATTGACCAAACAACTATCATCTTAACGTAATTATAAATGTTTTTCTTTCTTTTTCTTTCTTTTCTATTTGTCTTTAGTTCTTCAAGAATAATGCTTTTTGCTTCATCCTTTTCCATTTTAGCATTCTCCTTCGCATATTAATGATTAAAGAGTTGATTTACCCAAAGTGTAGGGTATCCCATATATCTCAACCTAACTTTTCCAATTCCTATAATATCTTCTCTAGTAATGTAACCATCATCATTTGTATCATTTGCATCGCCTTTTGTGATATATATTGTCTTGCCCATTCTTTCTTTTATAGATACTACCCTATGAATATATTGCGTGTTTCCTTTTCTAAAAGCAATAACATCATATTGTTTTATCATGTCATTCTTTCCAAGTTTTTCAAAAACTAAACAGTCTCCTTTATTTAAGGTACCATTCATACTGCTTGATCCAACAACAAACATTCCAAATTTTAATTGATTTGAAAGAAACATTATGAAAACAAGAATAATTACAGATGCAACTACAAATTTAGTATTATCCATACTTAATTCTTCACTCATACCTATATTTTCTATCATCCTTTTTGAAAAATACTTTCTCAAGAAAACATATATAATATAAGGATAAACAAATCTTACAAAATTAACTAAAAATTGATATACATCTGGAATCACTGGAATGACATACATATATAGCATAATAATCAACTTAAATACGATTATCGGTTCATGATAAAATCTATATGATATGTAATTATACAAAATATTGAAAGAAATTGATGGTAAAATAACATATCCTAGATTTGCTAAAAAACCAGAAAGTGTAGTCAAATCATAAATACCAGCATATATAGCCATATCCACTATAAACATACCTATAAATGTAAGTACATCTATCCCTTTAACTTCTTGTTGAATCAAAGATGATCTAATATATTCCATCGAAATTACTATAACAATAATAGGTATAATGTTGTATAGCAAACTTTTTGTACTAAACCTAAAGCGTGAATTATAAAATCCATAATGAAAACCTAACAGATAATATAATCCAAGATATATAAGAGCAAAAACAAGCATCATCCATATTACTTGTTTGTATGTTGAATTTCTAACTTTCCTTTTCTTAACAATAACTTTAGTAATTATTGCTAAGAAAAATAAACTTATAGCAAGTATAACTTTTACTTTTTCAAAAGTGAAAACTATAGAAAGAAGAGTAATAATAATTAAAATGATAGAAATCGCATATATTTTCAATTTATCATTTGTCATTACTATTACCTCTCCTTTCTTTAAATTTTTGGGTTATTAGTCTACTACTGGTTCTGCAGTAAATGTTACTGTAATTGTTGCTGATTGATCTGAAGCAATAGGAGTTTGTATACATGCAACTGTAATATCTTCTACTCTTGAATCTCCTGATGATATAACATCTTCGCTTTCACGTGGACTTACAACTACATTAAAATAATCCTCATTAGAATTTTGTATTTGTATAGATGTTATTTTTGCTCCAACATCATCTACTGATTCATTACTTATAGTATATGGTACAGTTATAGCATCACCAATTTTTGTGAATCCATCTATTGTAATTGTTGCTGTTCTACCAGTTGAATCAGTTGTATCGATAGTTCCAGTAGCTGTAGCTGTAGTTGTAGTGCCAGCTATTACATCTGGTGTTCCAACTGCTGAAAAAATTACATTAAAGTTAGAATCTGAAGCTACTGCTGTAGCAGTACCATTAATCGTCAATGTTTGATTAGATATTGCAGCATAACCAATTGCTAAAAGGATAACTACAAGAATAACTAATAATCCAATTATTGCCTTCTTTTTTCTCATTTGATTTCCCTCATATGACAAATGTCATACTTTTGCCTTTCTCCATTAATTATATTGGTTTAATGGGACCCATTATTACAAATAATAATTACCATTCAAATTATATATTATATATATTTTTTTTTAAAGTCTTGAAACTCAATTAGTGATTAAGTTTCAGTTACTTTTACATTAAAAAAACTTAACATAAATTACAAAACTGTAACCAAAAAATCCCAGATAAATCTGGGATCTTAATCTAAAACTAATTTCTATAATACATCCATAATATTTGGTAATATTTGTTTTTTTCTTGATACAACATTTTCAAGTGTTTTGGTATTGTTATACAATGTAACTCCAAAAGCTTTTTCAACGAGCTCCTGTTTTTCACCTAATGCAATAATCTTTGATTTTGCATTAAATATATCTGTGACCGTACAAACATACAAATCAAGATTTTTTTCTTTTATTTTTGCATTAATTGCTTTTTCAAATTCATCTTGTCTTTGAAAAATTTCATTCATATCTATCGTGTTTATTTGAGATATTTCAAATTTTATATCCTTTTCAGAAAACTCCTTTGTGTCTATTTCTATCATTTGAAATGGTGTATATCCTGTATGATCAGCTCCTGCTGTAAGCATCTCTCTTCCATATTTTTCTATGTTTGAAATTTTAGCAATCTTTGCAAGAATCTCTGCATATTTTATATCTTGAATCGTACAAGTAGGTGATTTAAATAGCAAAGTATCTGAAATAATAGCACTAAGCATCAAACCCGCTGTCTGTTCATCTATCTTTACATCATTTTGCTTAAATAATTCATAAAGAATTGTAGCAGTACACCCAACAGGCTTTGTAATACAATAAACAGGCTCTCTCATAGATACCTTTATTTTGTGATGGTCAATGATATACTTAATATTTGCATTTTGTATTCCATCTATGCTTTGTGAAGGCTCATTATTATCTACCAAAGCTACATTATCATTTTGAGCAAGCCTTTCAAGTGTATCTGGTACAGGTACCTTGAATTTTTTTAAGACATATTCCGTTTCTTTATTTATTTTTCCAAGTTTAAACGGAATAGCATCATAACCATAGTCTAAAGAATTTAATAATCTTGAAAATACTATAGCTGATGTTATAGCATCTGTATCTGGGTTTTTATGACCTAAAACATATATTTCCATTACTAAATTCCTCAACTTTCTCTTAAATTCTAAATCTAAGTATACCACAAAAACCCTCTAAGGTCAATTTTTACACAGAAAATTCACATTTCTATGTGTGTTTTACTATAATTACATAATAGATGGTACGTATATTTTACATCATGCGAAAAAGACTAGAAAATTCTAGTCTTTTATTCTGTATTATTATATATATCTTTTTTTAATAACTCATTTCCATTTGAACAAAATCTGAATAATTGCCAAATCTATCCTTAGATGTAACACTACCTACGATTTTAAAACCAACATTTTGATAAGACTTAATAGCCCTTTTATTCCAACTTCTTACCTCTAAAAATAGTACATTTCTAGGATACCTTTTCTTTATCTCTTTGATACTGTCATCTAAAAAGTATTTGCCTCTTCCTTGACCACAATACTTAGGATTTAATCCCACACCTACGTATAGTTTATTATTCATCGGCTTCATATTTAAATAGAACACTACCTCACTATCAATAATATAAACAATATAATTATCCTTTTTATCTTCTCTGACAATACCATACTTTTTTTCTTTACACACATCATAACTTGGCAAATTATAAACAGCATATTCACCTTCATAATTCCATTCAGTTATTTGTTTTGCATATTCCTCTTTCATAAAGTCTTTTATAATCTTATCATAATTCATTGTTCTACCTGCCCATGTTCATTTATACTATCTTTTTCGCAATTTAAGAGCAAGAAAAGAAGGTCTATTATATTCTTTTTCAGTGATATATGGTTCATATAATCCTTCTATATTAAATCCATTTTTTATTGCTATATTTATTAATTCTTCAAATCTTCTATGGTAAAAATCAAATGTACCATTAAAATAATTTCGTTCACGCTTTGAGACATTACAATAATTATCTAGTTGAAATTTTAATTGATTATTATCAGTTACCCAACTACTCTCCCCTAATGAAGCAGTCGATATTGGATGAACTTGTGAAAATACAAGCAATCCATCTTCATTTAAATGATGATTAATATCATTTAATAATTTATCATAATCTTCAATATAGTTAAAAACCATATCGCTAAATACAATATCAAAAGATTCACTTATATCATTTAATTTTGCAATATCATGAACAAAATATTTGGTATTATCCTTAGAATTATTACTAATAGCATATTCTATCACTTTGTTTGAAATATCAATTCCTACAACTCTTTTTGCCTTATCTGCCAATTCACGTGCAAAACAACCTATGCCACACCCAAGGTCCAGAACACTTTTATTACTATATTCACCAATTATATCTATTAGTAACTTTCTTATTGTTTTATTATGTGGACTATTACTATCTATTCTACTATTTAAATACTCTTCAAAAACATTTTCATCATTATAACTATTCATTTCATCACCCTTTTGATCATAACATAAAAGACTAGATTTCTCTAGTCTTTTTTTTTGTATTCTTATCTAGGTTTCTTAATAGCAGCTTGTGCAGCAGCAAGTTTTGCTATTGGCACTCTGAATGGAGAGCAAGATACATAATCAAGTCCAACATTATGGCAGAACTCAACTGTAGCTGGGTTTCCACCATGCTCACCACAGATTCCTAGATGAATGTCTGGTCTTGTTTCTTTTCCAGCTTTAACAGCCATCTTTACAAGTTTTCCAACACCTTTTTCATCTATTCTAGCAAATGGATCGAAATCATAAATCTTATTTTCATAATATGAATTTAAGAATTTACCTGCATCATCACGGCTAAATCCGAATGTCATTTGTGTCAAGTCATTTGTACCAAATGAGAAGAATTCAGCTTCTTTTGCTATCTCATCAGCAGTAAGAGCAGCTCTTGGTATCTCAATCATTGTTCCAACATGATATTTCATGTCTACTCCTGCTTCTTTTATAACGCTGTCAGCTGTTTTTGTAACTATATCTTTTACAAATTTTAATTCCTTAATTTCTCCAACAAGTGGAATCATTATTTCTGGAACTACTTTAAGTCCTTCTTTATTAACAATTATTGCAGCTTCTATAACAGCTCTTGTTTGCATTTCAGCAATTTCAGGATATGTAACATCTAGACGGCATCCTCTATGTCCCATCATTGGGTTGAATTCTTTTAATCCTTCACATACTGCTTTAAGATCTTCAAATTCAAGTCCCATTTCTTTAGCTAAATCTCTTATCTCTGGATCTGTATGTGGAACAAACTCATGTAGTGGTGGATCCAAGAATCTTATTGTTACAGGATATCCCTTCATTGTTCTATATAATTCTTCAAAATCTCCTCTTTGCATTGGAAGAATCTTAGCTAAAGCTTTTGCTCTTTGCTCTGCTGTCTTTGATACAATCATTTCTCTTATTGCAGCAATTCTATCTGGTGCAAAGAACATATGCTCTGTTCTGCAAAGACCAATACCTTCTGCTCCGAAATCATATGCTTGTTTTGCATCTTTTGGAGTATCAGCATTTGTTCTAACTTTAAGTTGTCTATATTCATCAGCCCATTTCATAAGTCTTGCAAAGTTTCCTGATACTGTAGCTGGAACCGTAGCTATTTTTTCATTATATACATTTCCAGTAGAACCATCTAAGCTTAACCAATCACCTTCTCTTACTACATCACCATTTGGTAATTTAAGAGTCTTAGCTTCTTCATCTATAACGATTTCACCACAACCTGCAACACAGCATGTTCCCATTCCACGTGCAACAACAGCAGCATGTGATGTCATACCACCTCTTACTGTAAGTATTCCATGACATACATGCATTCCATCAATATCTTCTGGTGATGTTTCAAGTCTTGCAAGGATAAGATCTTTTTCACCTTTTTCATGTTGTTCAACTGCTTTTTCTGCTGTAAATACAAGTTTACCTGTAGCAGCTCCTGGTGAAGCAGCTAAACCTTGTGCAGCTACTTTAGCATTCTTAAGTGCTGCGCTATCAAAATTTGGATGTAACAATTGATCAAGTTGTGCAGGCTCAACTCTTAAGCATGCTTCTTTTTCTGTGATCATTCCTTCATCAACTAAATCACAAGCAATCTTAAGTGCTGCAGTAGCTGTTCTCTTTCCATTTCTTGTTTGTAAGAAGAACAATTTACCACTTTCAACTGTAAATTCCATATCTTGCATATCTTTGTAATGCTTCTCAAGCATTGAAGAATATTTTACAAAATCATCAAATGCTTTTTTATTTGTTTTTTCAAGTTCATCTATTTTTTGAGGAGTTCTTACACCAGCAACAACATCTTCACCTTGTGCGTTCATTAAAAATTCACCAAATAGTTTTTTCTCACCTGTAGCAGGGTTACGAGTAAATGCAACACCAGTTCCACAGTCATCTCCCATGTTTCCGAAAACCATCTCTTGAACATTAACTGCTGTTCCCCAATCTCCAGGGATATCATTTATTCTTCTATAAGTGATAGCTCTAGGATTGTTCCAACTACTAAATACAGCTCTAATTGCAGCTTCAAGTTGAGTCTTAGCTTCAGTAGGGAAATCTTCACCCTTATGATCTTTGTATATTTTCTTAAATGTAACTATAAGATCTTTTAGATCACTTGCTGTAAGGTCTGTATCTTGTGTTACTCCTTTTGCTTCTTTCATCTTGTCTATTTCTTTTTCAAATAAAGACTTGTCAATACCCATAACAACATCACTGAACATTTGAATAAATCTTCTATATGCATCATAAGTAAATCTCTCATTTTTCTTTGCCATTGCTTCAACAACTTCAGGATTTAATCCTAAATTTAATACTGTATCCATCATACCTGGCATAGATATTCTAGCTCCAGATCTAACTGAAACAAGTAATGGGTTTGTAGGATCTCCAAGTTTTTTTCCAGTTTCTTTTTCAAGTGTATCTAAAGCAGCTAAATATTGTTCTCTAACTTCTTCAGAGATTTTTTCTCCATCGTCATAATATTTAATACATGCTTCTGTTGTAATTGTAAAACCATTAGGCACTGGTAATCCTAAATTTGCCATTTCTGCTAAGTTTGCGCCTTTACCACCCAATAGTTCACGCATCGTTGCATTACCTTCTTTAAAAAGGTATACATATTTTTTGCTCATCTCTATTCCTCCTTTTTATTAATGACCTTCCCTATTATATGTGCTTTTTTCAATAAAGTCAACATTTCTAGGGAAAATATATATTTTAAAAAATTAATAACTATGTAAATCTATTTTATCTTTTTTAGTTCTTCATACCTTTTTACTTTCTGCGTTGTTGTCTTACTCATTGGCTCATCTGTAATTATTATCTTTTTAATATGCTTGAAATTTTCCAAACCTTTATTTATTTCTTTTATATCCTTCCAAATAATATCCTTATAAAATTTTTCATCTTTTTTAGGATATTTTTCTTCCATTTGTTCTTTGTCATACACTATCTTTGCCATAAGTACAGTATCTGTCTTATCCTTTTCCCTTGAAAATACCATACTTTCCTTAACGTATGGAATCCTATTTACAAGTAGTTCCAATTCTTCCGGATAAACATTTTTACCATTTCTAAGTACTATAATATCTTTCTTTCTTCCAGTAATGAATAAAAATCCATCTTCATTTAGATAACCATAGTCACCAGTCTTAAAGTACTCGCCTTCAAATGCTTCTCTTGTTTTTTCTTCATCTTTGTAATAACCCAAGAAGACACTTGGTCCTTTTACAAGCACCTCACCAACTCCACTAAAATCTGGTTTATAAATTTTAACCTCAAGATTATCAAGTGCATATCCTGCAGATCCTGGACAATGCTTCTTTTCTGATTCAGCAACAACTACTGGAGAAGTTTCTGTAAGTCCATAACCTTGTATAGAATCAATTCCAAAATTATTAAATCCAATAATTGTTTCCTTATCTAGTTTTGCAGCACCATAAAGTATAATTCTAAGTTCTCCACCAAAATTATCTATAATTGATTTAAATAGCAATCTTCTCACATCAATGTGCGCTTTAAGTAAACTATTTGATATTTTTATAAGCTTATTTATTAGCCCTGTTTTTTTCTTATCGGCTATTCCTTTGTTTATTTTTTTGTACATCGTTTCAAGAAGAAGTGGTACTGCTACCAATATACTTACATGATATTCTTTCATATTTTGAGCAATATATCTAAGTCCATCACAAAAAGCGACTGTTACACCACTATAAAACCCATATATTATTGTAATACTTGATTCAAATGTATGATGAATAGGCAAAATTGAAAGAAGCGTATCTGAAGTTTTCATCAAAAAATGAGTCTGATATGCATGTATGTTAGAGCAAATATTTGCCTGTGAAAGCATTACTATTTTTGACTTATCTGTAGTACCTGAAGTAAAAAGAAGAATGTTTGTCTTAGATGTATCTATAGTGACTTTGTCATAACTGTCATCACCATTGTCTCTAAGATTATTTCCTTTTTCTACCAAATCCCAAAAATACTCTACCTCAGTATCACTCACTTTATCCATACAAATTAGTGTCTTTAGAGTCTTTAATTCACTTTTTATGCTTTTCATAACCTCTAAGTTTTTTTCTTCAAAGATAATAGCCTCTGCTTCGCATCTACTAAGCAACGATTTTATCTCATTTTCAGGCAATAATTTGTCCATAGGTGCTACAATAATATCTGCTGTACTAACACCAAAATAACCTACTACCCACTCATATCTGTTTTCTCCAATTATTACTACCTTACTAGGCTTTTCTTTAAAGCTTAAAAGTGCTGTAGCAAATCCTTTTATATCTTTTACTGTTTGAGTATAGGTTTTCTCTATGTACTCAGGCTCTTTTGCTGTATGATCTTTTTTATATTTATATGCTTTTAAATTACCATATTTTTTTTCAGCAAAATCAATTAATTCTCTGTAATCAGCCATCATTGGCTTGTACTTTTGTTTACTCATAAGTTACTCCTTCTTTCTGTTTATATATATTATTTTATTTTAAAACTATTAAACTCTGTTCCTCCCCATTCAACTACTGTATATCCTTTTCTTTCCACTCTTTCTAACTGCTGTTCTTGTACTTCTATTTGTTTATCTAACTTTTTCCATCCCATTAGCACTCTTATTATTGTTTCTGGCTTTGGATTTATCTCTAGTGGCATATTTTCATCTATTTCTTCTTTTTCAAAAAATCTTATATAATTATACTCGTTTTTCTCTAAAATTGGCAGCCAATATACAATAAATTCTTCTGTTTCTCTTTCATTTAATCCTAATATTTCTAATTTTTCCTCTAAAAAGGTTGCTACTTCATCACCCTTAACTACAAAACCATCTTTGTAATTTTGTTTTTTTGATTTATCCAAACCTTCCCAATAAAGTGCATATAAATTTCTTCCAGTTTTTAAGTCAATTAAATCTCCATTTGATTTAGCAAGCACATTCCATCCATCTTCATATTTTGGATATGTGCATGTTAAGTTTTCTGGATGTCCTACCTTTATACTCACATCTGTTTCTTCTTTTGGGTAAATGTATATTATAGGTTTTAAATCAGTCATCGAATCATATACATGTCTTTCTTTTATGAAAGTAACTATCGCAGATAATACAATAGAAATTAATATTATAAAAACAAATATTACTCTCTTTCTTTTTTCTTTCTTTATTTTCTTTTCTATTATTTCATTTTCATCCATGGTACTTATCTTTCCACATCAATCATTCATTAATAATTATTGCACTTACTACTTGATCCCATTTATATTTAAGTTCGACTTCATATGTATGCTTAGACTTTATTTTAGTACTTATATTAGATAACACTTTTAAATATGAATTATATCCATCATTTTCTAAAAACTCTGTACTTATAATTTCATCTTTCTCTTCTGCCTCTTTTTCCATTTTGAATCGTCTCTCTAATTCATCATAATCATATTTGGAAAAAATTTTTTTAAAAGAATTATCTTCTATTTCTTCATTTATTTCCTCATATGACACTGATTCAATTCTATTATCACTATATATGACCTCACCATTACTACCTATGTATTCTATTTTGGGTATTCTACTTGCATCTTCTCGAAATGTATTTGCATTTCTAATTAGTTTTTGAATTAAGGCTTTTACTTGTGATCCAGTCTGTTTTCCTTCATATGCAGTAAATGCTGAAATTAAAGCTTGTATCTCACTATGTGGAGGATATGTTGACTTAAAACGATAGTTATAATATTTACTTTTTTCAAAGTTAATATCTTGAACATAATCAGAAACACGATATATCAATATAGTAGCTGCTATTATCATTATTACTACTAATATCGTATTTTGTATTTTTAATCTTTTTAAATACTTTTTTCTATCATTATTTTCCATAACAATACCTTATATTTGACACATTTTTTGATGACAATATGCTTACCTTATACCACATATATTATTTTATTTTGAAACATCACTATCAATTAAACACATTTAATATTGTAACATAAATATTACATTTTTTGTACAATAATCAAAAAATGTAATATTATTTTTCTCAAAAAAATGAAGCTTATTTCTAAGCTTCTTCATACAACTTTTTTTCTTTTATGTATTTGTATACTCTTTCATCAATATACCTTTTGATTTCTTCATTATCAATATTTTCTCTAACATGGCTTGACGAAATTGGTATATAATCAAAATTATCTATAATAAAGAAATTGTCCTTTTTATTAAACTTTGATACATAACTTTCTATATCTATGTTATCCCTATTTACAACAATAATATTGTATTCCAAAAGGCGATCAACATTCTTCCAGCTTTCAAAATTAATAATATTATCTGCGCCTATTATAAGATAGAGGTTATCTGCATTATACTTTTCCTCTAATTTTTCAAATATTTCATATGTGTACTGCAATTTACAGTATTCTTCAGCTACCTCAACATTCTCATTTTCGAAGAATTTACACATGTATACTCTATCATCATGGCTTGCTTTGGTCTCTTTATCCCAATAACTTCCTGTTGGGATAACCAGTACCTTATCAACCAATTTGTGCTCTAATAAGTATTTTACAACATGAGTATGTCCCTTATGTATTGGATCAAAACATCCAACAAAAACTCCTATTTTTTTCCTTTTGTATGCTGGCATATTAAATTTATGTTTATTTCTGTCATGCAACTTTTGTATTTTTTCCTTTATCTTAGGATCAAGTGATTTTGCATAAAGGTATTTTTCAATATCATCATACGAAATTCCTAGTTTTTCTTCATCACTTTTTCCTGAAAGTCCATCACTCGGTGCTTTATACAAAACCTTTCTAGGAACATCTAAACATTCGCCAATTTTTATTACCTCAGATACTGTAAAATCAGAAATCACTTCTATATCATGTACCTGGTCTCCACCCTTTGTAAAATATCCAACATATAATTCACTTTTATTTGATGTACCTGCGACTATATATGTGCCACCTCTTAATTCACTATAAAGAGCTGCTAAATAGTATAATGTAGCCATTCTAAGTCTAGGTTTCAAATTTATATTTGAATTCTCCAAATTGCTTTCGCTTACATCTTTATCCACATTTTTTACGAACGTATCATATGTTTCTGTAAGATCAAAATTTACTATTTCTATATTGTAAAAGTCAGCAATTAGCTTTGCATCTGATCTATCTTCATCAGAAGAATGGCATGGCATAGTTACTCCTATTACATTTTCACTTCCAATAGCCCTTGCAAAAAGTGCTGCAACCACCGCGCTATCTTTGCCTCCACTCAATCCAACTACAGCACCTTTAATATTATTTTTTTTATAATATTCTCTGATAAAATCTATAATATTTTCAGCTTCTCTTTTAGCATCAAAGTTCATATATTACCTCTTTCCTGTGTATTTGTATATTAGTTCATTCTTTAAGTTCAAAAGCTTTTCAGATAAATCAACATAATAAACGTGTGGATTCATTATTCTTCTTATTTCAGGATAAATAGTATTAAACTCTTTATTGCAATACTCCCTTCTTTCTTTTACACTTGGTAAATCATATACTTGTTTTCCATCTTCAAATATAGGTACTTGAAGCAGACTTATATCATAATTTGTTATAAATTTTCTTTTCCATGGATCTATTGGATTTACAAGAGTATATCCTGATGTATCAATACATTCATCATAAGTACAAATAACATCTCCTAGTGCATACTTTGTGTCTTTGTCGTAAAATCTATATGTTTTCTTAAACCCAGGATTGATTGTTTTTAAAGAATCATCACTTACTTTTATCTTTGGCAAAACTTCGCCATCTTTCACTATTCCAACAAGTTTATATACTCCACCAACACGTTCCTTCGATGCAGCAATATTGTCTCCCACTCCAAGTGAATCAAAGCATGCTCCTTGATTTATCAAATCTCTAATCGTAAACTCATCAAGTCCATTTGAAAGGCATATTTGTGTTTCCACATACCCTGCTTCATCAAGCATCTTTCTAGCTTCTTTTGAAAGATATGCTAGATCCCCACTATCTATACGAATGCCTTTAAATACAAGTCCATTTGGTTTTAAATAGTCATTGGCAACCCTTATTGCATTTGGTATTCCTATCCTTAAAGTATCATACGTATCAACTAAAAATACACAATTATTAGGATTTGATTTTGCATAATTTAAAAAAGCTTGATATTCATCTTCAGATTCTGTTACAAGTGAATGAGCCATAGTTCCAAGTGCTGGTATTCCGTATTTCATAGCAGCATATGTATTTGATGTACCACTACATCCTCCAACGTACGCATATTTGCTTGCATCAATTGCTGAATCAATTCCTCTTGCTCTCCTTGCGCCAAATTCCATCACAGGTTTATCTCCTGCTTCATTTGTAATCCTTTTAGCAACGGTTGTAACTAAACTTCCGTGATTAAAACATGCAAGTATAGCGGTCTCCATAAGTTGAGCTTCAATTATTTTTGCTTTTACTGTAATGATTGGCTCATTTGGAAAAACAATCGTACCATCTTCCACAGCATATACACTACCTGTGAATTTAATGTTTTCAATATATTCTAAAAATTCATCACTAAAATTATTAAGACTTCTAAGATATTCTATTTCTTCTTTTTCAAAATGAAAATTGTTAATATAATCGATTATATTATCAAGCCCACCTGAAATAGTATATCCTCCTCCAAATGGATTATTTCTAAAGAATACATCAAAATATACCTCTTCATCTTTTTTTCCATTTTCAAAGTATGTTTGAGCCATCGTAAGCTCATAAAAATCAGTCATTAAAGTGTTATTTCTCATAAGACCTCCAAAAACTTTAACTTTACCAGATTATACCAAAAAATCATTTTTTATGATATAATTTTCACTGATGAATGTTTAAAAAATTGGGAGGTATTAAAATTATTATGGAATATTGGGATGGCAACAAAGTAATTTGGAAAACTAAACATTTCATTCTTCTTGCTGTTGAAAATCCATTCTTCTCACGAGAAGAAGGCGGGCATATAGTAATACAGGGATATCCTGACAAATTAAAATATGATTCTAGATTAGATCTTAATGAGGAAGAAATACTTGAAGAATTTACTCTTTCACAAAATGCTTGTAAAGCATTTAAAAAAGCCATGCTTAAAGCTGGCATTGATATAATAAGATTTAACTTTTTTGAAGCAGGAAATTGGGCTTGGAAAAAAAGTACTGAAGGAGTCTCATCAAAAGCATATTTTCATTTACATATTTTTGGTAGAACAATAGATGCTAAATACCAAAAGTTTCCTGAAGCCCCATATTTGCCAGATAGAAGTACTCATTTTTATGACAATTTTGTACCATTAAATGAAGAAGATGTTAGAAATATTCAAGAAGAGCTTTCACATCTTGAAAATCCTAACATCTAGTATTGTAGTGATTAAGCAATTAATCACTACTTTTTATTTTTTATAATACGATTTTCGTATTAAATATAAAAAGAGAGATAATGTGTGTCAATCATTGCACAATATCTCTCTTTTGGTTTAGTCTTCATCATCATTTAGTTTGTATCACCATTACTAACTTGTTTTTTTACTAACTTTTTAAAAACACTATCTGCATCAACCTGATTATACAGTGCTTCTTCTTTTGAATAATAAAAAGCCCATTCTTTATCGCCATAAGAAAAATGCCACCATTCCCCATCATACGGTGCAAACCCATTTTTCATCATCACATCTCTAAGTAATTTTCTATTTTCTCTAGCTTCTTTTGAAATTCCAGTCGTCTCATAATAACATTGCGTAGTACTATAATCAAGAATTTCAGAGCCAAAATCAAGATTAGATCCAGCTTCGGTATCATAAATCATTGTATCTATAGCTCCTCCTGTCGGATGTCCAGCGACCTCAGGTACAGCAATTTTTTCATGTATGTATTCATACATTTCCTCTTTATCAGTAAACCTATCTTTCACTTCTTCAAGTATTTCATTAAAATATCTTTCTTGTTTTTTTATATCTCTAAAACCGTATGCTACTATTACCTTAAAATTTGGATTTATTTTCTTTAAATCTTTTGAAACATTTATAAGCTTTTCGTAAACTGTTTTTCGTACTGCAATTTGAAAACCATATTCAAGCATATTTCTTCTTTTTTGATATAAACCTTCTACGAATTCATCTTTTAATGGAAGAAGTACAAATTCTTCTTTATTTGTTTCAGCATTAAAACCATGTATTGTTAATAAATCTTTGTATTTTACAAAACTATTTGACATCTTCACGCGTTGTCCTTCCTATTTTTCTTTATAATTTCTATTGCCTCTTTTACAGAAACCATTTCTTGACTTCCCTCAGCCATATTTTTTAATGTAATTTTATTATTTTTTATTTCATCTTCGCCTATTACTGCGACATATTTTGCATTTATTTTATTTGCAAATTTAAACTTCTTCCCTAATTTTTGATTTTCCATATTTATTTGTACGTTAATACCTTCATTTCTAAGTTTTGAGGCAACATCTGCACACACTTCAAAGTTATCCATAGAAATTACCACTACATCAACTAAAGACTCATTCTCAGCAGTAATAATATTATTATCTGTAAGTTGGAAAAACAATCTTGAAAGACCTATAGATATACCAACACCTGGCATCTTTCTATCTGTATAGTATTCTGCAAGATTATCATATCTTCCTCCAGAACATACACTTCCAAGTTTTTTATACTTATTTAAAAATGTTTCATATACTGTACCTGTATAGTAATCAAGACCTCGTGCTATAGTTAAATCAATTTTATAATAACTACTTGGTACTCCAAAAATTTCAACAAATTTGTTCACTTCTTTTAATTCTTCAATACCTTGAGTAAAAATTTCATTTTTTATTTTCATATCTTCTAGTAGTTTTATCTTCTTTTCGTTGTCACCATCTATATTTAAAAAGTCCATAATTGTCTTTACTTGTTTCTTATCTGCATATTCTAAAAGTTCACTTTCTACGGCTTTACTACCTATTTTTTCTATTTTATCAATAATTCTTAGTATGTCACCTGATTCATTTTCAAGTTTCAACTCTGAAAATAATCCGTTTAATATTTTTCGATTATTTATACAAATAGTAAAATCATCGAATCCAAGTTTTTTAAATGTTTCATATACTATAGCTGGTATTTCTGCATCATTTAAAATTGAAAGTTCTCCATTACCTATTATATCAACATCACATTGATAAAATTCTCTGTACCTACCTCTTTGAGCTTTTTCTCCTCTATATACTTTTCCAATCTGATATCTTTTAAAAGGAAAACTCAACTTATCATAATATTCTGTAACATATTTAGCAAGTGGCACAGTTAAATCAAATCTCAAAGCTAAATCATTTTCGCCTTTGCTAAACCTATATATTTGTTTTTCTGTTTCTCCACCTGCTTTTGCAAGTAATACATTTGCATCCTCAATTATCGGTGTATCCAATGGTAAAAATCCAAATTTTTCATAAGATTCCTGAATTGTTTTTCTCATTTTATTAAATAATACTTGTTCATTTGGTAATAATTCCATAAATCCTGGCAATGTTTTTGGTTCAACTTTATCCATAATAATTCCTCCTAATATTCTCCTCTAATATTTTTTCTTTTTATTTCCTTGTTTTTCATGTCTTTCAATTAATTTTGATTCTACATCATCTAGGCTAACCCCTGATTTATACATTAAAACCAACATATGATAAACAAGATCAGATATTTCTCCTACAAGTTCTTCTTTATTTGGATTTTTAGCGGCGATTACATTTTCTGTTGCCTCTTCTCCCACTTTTTTACAAATTTTATCTATTCCTTCATCAAGTAAATAATTTGTATATGAATTTTCTACTGGATTTTTCTCTCTATTCTGAATTTGATCGTATATTTCTTCAATTATTTGTATTTTATCATTAAAATTTTCAAATGGTACTATTTCGTAAAAAAACATGAATAATTCCCTGTATGACATGCCCCTGTTCCATTTTGATTAACATATATAAGAAGAGTATCATTATCACAATCCAAATACAATCCTTTTATTATTTGAAAGTTACCGGATGATTTCCCCTTATGCCAAAGTTCTTTTCTACTTCTAGAATAAAAACATGTCTCACCCTTTTCCAACATATAATTGTATCTTTCTTCGTTAACATATGCAAGCATCAATACTTCCTTTGTCTTATAATCCTGAACAATAGCAGGTAAATGATACATCTCTTTCTCCCTTTCAGATAATTAAGCACGTACACATATAATTAAAGCTCCTTGTCCAGATAGATCTTAAAATCCTTCTCGGATCTATTGGGATCAAGGTGTTCCATTGTATCAATGCTATTCACACCTTCCAGCAGCTTAAATCCGAGTTTGATAACAATTCCATACGACATGGATTTTCCAACCTCAAGCGTCTTCATGTACACTCTTTTGTAGCCATCCTTCTTGGGAACATATTGATTTCTTTTGGCTTTATTTCTTTAATTTTCCGTGCATTCATATCCTTAGTCCTCCTCCAATTCAAAAGTATAGAGTTTACCATCCGTCTCAACATCTCCTACAATAGTTGCTTTCTCAAAAACACCTTCTTTGTAAACAATGCTTGCTGTGATAATAAGCCCTGAAGGCTGAACCACATCAAGATTCAAACTTGTATTTTTCATAAAAGCATAAACCATTGCAGTAGCTGTAGTTCCAGAGCCACAAGCAGTTTCATAAAAGAGAGTATCAATAGCATTAACCCATACAATAGGATTAATTTTGATAGCATCTCCCTTATTTTCGCAGAACATCACGCCAACTGCCTCATTTTCCTCGAGATGATATTTATGGATAAAACTTGTTCCATATGCTTTAAGCTGCTCATCATCTACGTTTGTGAGATATTTCCCTGCTGCAGAGGGCTGGATCACAACGGTAACCATTCCATGCATCTTCGCAAGGAAAATGCCGTCTTCTTTTTTTGTTATTACGTCTGGTCCATAATAAAGTGGAATTTCACACCATGCTTTACCATCCCTGTCAACTCCAGTATTCACATGATCCTTAGAATTGACAATCATTTCAATTTTTCCCTGTTTACCCTTAAGGTAAACACTTGCTGCACTTCGAGTTGCGTTTCCACAGAATTCTCCTCCAGCCATCTGCAATTCAGGTGAAGATGCACAGCTGATGAATCCAACCTGTTCAACAACAAATCCTGAAGAATTTCCTGTAGAATGTCGTGCCATAATGATATCATTGATTCTTTTTTTCTCTCTGGCATCATAATCTGTGCCATAGACTAGTGCTGTATCATTACCAGCAGGTTTAAAAAGGCCATATTTAATTGTACGCGATGTTTTCTGCTTCATTTTTATAGTAATCTCCTCCTTCAATCATTCTAATATCTTCTACATTCTTTGCTATGACGCTATTGCTTTCATTTGATAATCTAAATTTGTATAAATCTATAATATCTCCAAAAAAAGCTATATAGGTAAGTAATACTTTTATTATTTACCTATATAGCTTCTAAAAACTTTATATATAGGCACACCAACCAACTCGTGCCTAAACAGACACAAGCTTAAAAATGATGATGTACTTCAAATATAAAATCTAAATTTTTCATTTTTCCCTCACTCGTTTGTACAATAATACATTATTTTTATTCGTTTGTCAACATAAAAAATGTCCCCTTTAGATTTTCAAACTGTCTTCCCATAATGAGTTCCTTTCCCTTGAAAACCTAAGATGTACAGCGAGTTCCTACTTCTTTCTACCGGTTACGCCACAATTATACTTTGTTTTTAAGGATTTGTCAATTGTTTACATAATTCAAATACTACTTTTTCAAAATAACTGCTCTAAAATTATAACTTAAAACATCATGGCTAAAAATATCATATTCTACTGACATATATTCAAAAACTATCTTTGTGCTATCATCAAGAACATACTCCTTATGATCATTAAAATAACTATTTGTAGAATTTCCAGCTATATCAATATTTATAATATCTTCAACATATTTAGATAGATCAGCTTTATACTCAAATTGATATTTATTATCTTCGTCATAGTATGATTTTGTAGTAAATAAAACTTCCCTTAAATCTAATGCTTCTTCTTCATCTGAAATTGGAATATCATATCTACTTGGAGTACTAACCATATACATTTGCTTATATCCATCTATATATATGGATTTTATTTCACTTGATACATATATATTATTAGTTGTTGAAATGTTTTTATTATCTGTTTTCTTTAATTTTTTTAAATCTTCTTGATTTAGTTTTTCACTTATAAGTCTTTTTCCATAATTATCATCATGAGAAAAATACTCATATGCTCCTATTGCCTTAGATATTTCTTTATCAGAAGCATTTGGATTTTTTATCATCATAAGAATCTTTTCTTGACTATTTCTTGATGCAGATATTACATTTATTTTTGGAAAAACAGTACATATACAAATTAATGCAAAAACTACAAGCATTGTATATTCTATCTTATTTCTTTTTAAAACATATATTAAAAAATAACATACTTCAAGTATTATTAATACAATACACATATACCTTGAAGGAGTGATTCCATATGCACTTATCCTTACACCTATACAGTATATTTGTAGAAAGATAAACGGCATAAAGAAAATAGGAAGATAGTCACAGACTTTTCCATATAGATCTTTATCTTTAAATGACTGTATCATTGTCCAAATTGGAAGGCCCAAGACAAATAATCCTGCTATTATTCTAAATACTACATTTTTAGGCATATCTCTCAAAACAGCAATCTTAATAATATAAGCATATATTATCAAAAAAGCAGCCATTACCAAACTTCCCAAAACATATTTGATTACAACCTTTGAAAACTTACCAATCTCAATTTCATTATCACAAAATGCATATAATAGTCTTGGTACATAAAACATACCATACAATAGCATTTCAATCCTAAAAATTAAATCATAATCCTTCTTAGGAAGCAATAGTACAATGAATGCAAGACTTATAAGAAGTAATCCAATTGCAAGAAGACCATATATAATGGACGTCTTAAACATACTTACAACCACTTGTATACTATATTCTTCAAAATTCTTTTCTGCTTTTTTAAAATTTTTGTAAACACCTAATATACCTACAAAAGACATGTAAACTATTGATATTCTATAAAACCATTCTGTAAGAAGATAAGACCCATCATCAGAAAAAAAAGTTGTATGTTCAAAGAACTTCATAAAAAGAAATCCTATAAAGCATCCGAACGATATAACCTATAGTTGCTTTTCTTTTATTATTTTTGAAATCAAAGAATGATTCAACTAAAAAGCAAAAACCTCCAAATGTTACGCAAAAAATTACTACTCTTTCTATTAAATCTTCTGGTACTTTGCTATCCATAACAATAGTTAGAAAAATAGTAAGCGCATCTATTACAATCATTGTAATAGGAAAATTATTAAATATTTTTTTAAATAACAAAATAAAATTTTTAAATTTGTTTTGTTTTACTGCTTTTTCTTCCATACATTTTCTCCCACTTAACCAAGAAAACTTTTATATCACCATAAAACTTCCAAACAAAGAGTTTTCAATATTGCCTAAAATTTCAGTACTTTCTCCAACAACAATTACTCTATCGCCTTTTGAAAGTATTCCTTTTTCTTCAAGCTTAGCCACTGCTTCATTAATCATTGCATTTATGCCACCTTCGCTATTTACAAATATCGGTGTAACATTTTGTACAATTGCCAATTTATAATATGTCTTTATATTGTCTGTAATTGCGAAAATAGGACATTTTATTCTAAAACCTGAAAACACATTTGCCGTATATCCAGAATATGTATATGCAAGTATACAATCCGCCTCCATATCCTTTGCAGTAATACAGTTGCTATAACAAATATTTGCTCTTACATTATCCTTTCCATACATAAATCTGTGACTTTCAAATCTTCCCCAATATTTCAAATTTGATTCAATAGCTTTTGAAATTCTATCCATTGTTTTTACACATTCCACTGGATACTTTCCTGCAGCTGTTTCCCCAGAAAGCATCATGCATCCTGTTTGATCATACACAGAGTTTGCTGCATCAGATACTTCAGCTCTTGTAGGACATGGATTTGTAATCATTGTCTCAAGCATTTGAGTTGCAGTAATTACTGGTTTTCCTACTTCATTACATCTCTTTATAAATTGTTTTTGTACTATAGGAACTCGTTCCATAGGAATTTCTACACCCATGTCTCCACGTGCAATCATTATTCCATCAGATACTTCCAATATACTTTCAAAATTATCTATACCTTCTTGGCTTTCTATCTTTGAAATAATTCCTATTTCTTTTCCATTATTTTCTTCTAAAACACGTCTTATCTGATATACATCATCTGCTCTTCTTACAAATGATGCAAAAATCAAATCAATACCAGCTCTTATACCAGCTATAATATCATCTGTATCTTTTTGTGAAAGAGCAGGAAGATCAAGATGTACTCCTGGAACATTTACATTTTTATGAGATCCAAGTACACAATCATTTGCAACTCTTGTTTTTATATCTTGCCCAACAATTTCTTCAACATCAAATTCCAAAAGTCCATCTGCTACAAGTATTCTATCTCCTGGTTTTACATCTCTATACATATTTTTATAGCTTATGCTTGTTTCATATTCATTTCCAGAGACTTCATCATATTTAAACCAAAATTCTTGACCTGCCTTTAATTCAACTTTTTCAACCTCAGAACCTCTTATAAGTCCCGTTCTTATTTCTGGTCCTTTTGTATCAAGTGCAAGTGCAAGTGGAACGTCCAACTCTTCTCTTATTGCAAGTACGTTCTCTATTTTTTCTCTATTTTCTTCGTATCCACCATGTGAAAAATTTATTCTAGCACAATTCATACCTGCTTCTACAAGTTTTTTTAGCATATCTTTGCTTTCAGTCGCAGGTCCTATAGTACATATTATTTTTGTTTTTCTTAAATCTTTTACCATAAAATACGTTCTCTCCCTATAAAATATAATTTTATAATAACACTAAGAAAAATCTTAATCAATAAAAAGGGAGTAAATAATTTTACTCCCTTCTAACTTTGTTTTGGTATATTTGATATATCATTATTCTACTTCTTTTGTCCAAAGTAAGTGCTTATTACAATATGCATATAGTGTTGATCCTTTTACATACTTAAATGTTGCTTCAGGACTTTCTCCTGGCTTAAAAAATACTTTACCTATTCTATTATCGTATGAAATACCAAGCCACTCAATATAATGATCTTCATCCATCACATGATTCACTCTTGCTAATATTTCATCTCCTTTAACTTCATATGTTGGTACATGCTTTTCTACAGCTGCATCTACTGTATTAGGTATAATTTCTTTCATTTCTTCTCCGCAACATTGAATTCCACATGGGCATTTGCAATCATCTAATACTTCTACAACTGCTCCACATTTTTGACATCTTTTTAATAATAATTCTTTCATATATTTCCTCCCTTTCTTAATATAATTCTACAATAATGGTGATATAAGTCTAAGAAGTGCATCAATAAACCTTTGCATAATTTTCCTCTTTTCTATCTTGTCTACCTTAGTACATTTTTTTAATGTACTTAAATAATCTGTTTTTAAATCCTTTATTACATCTGATTCATAAAAAATCGAATTATTCTCAAAATGTAAAAATAAACTTCTGTAGTCCAAGTTAACCGTACCTATTGTACAAATCTTATCATCTGTAATAGTTGCCTTTGCATGAACAAAACCTGGAGTATATTCGTATATCTTTACCCCGGCATCCATCAATTCCTTATAATAACTTTTTCCAAGTCTAAATATTATTTTTTTATCTGGTATTCCAGGCATAATGATTCTTACATCCACACCTCTTCTTGCTGTCCTTTTAAGTGCTTTGAAAAGATCATCTCCTAAAATCAAATATGGAGTGTAAAAATACATATAATCCATAGAAGATTCTAAAAGCTCTATATAAAAATTATTACTAAAACTCTCTGTATTGCTTGGAGAGTCATAATAAGAAAGTACATACCCATTATTTGTTTGATTTTTTACTAGATTCTTTCTTACGCTATCTATCTTATCTTTAGAAAAAGCATTCCAAAATTCTACAAACATGTATGTATAATTCTCTACAGGCTCCCCTGTAAGCTTAAATCCGATGTCTTTCCAATGTCCGTATTTATCATATTCATTGATATACTCATCTGCTATATTAATACCACCAGAAAAAACAACTCTATTGTCTATAACCATCATCTTTCGATGGTCTCTATTATTAAGTGAACCTGTAATAAACATCAATCTATTAAATGCTATACATTTTATTCCAAATTTTCTAATTTTCTTTATATCCTTAAGTCCATAAGTAGTAATTGAACCAATGTCATCGTACATCACTCTAACATCAACTCCACTACTTGCCTTTTCTTTAAGTATTTCTGTAATATCATCCCAAAATTTACCATTAGCGATAATAAAATACTCTAGATATATAAATTTCTCGGCCTTCCTTAATTCTTCCTTCATATCTTCTAGCATCATATCGCCCAAAGGATAATACTTTATATTTTCAATTCTTTTTATCGGAAACTTTGACCAGTTACTTGTATTATTTAATATTTGGAAATATCTTTTTTCACCTTGTTTTAATTCATTTACTATAGATTCGTCTGTCTTGTGATTAAAAACTATTTCTTTACTTGATTTATCTATGCTCTTTTTTATGGGTCTTACTGTCCTTTTATTTCCAAGTGTCATATATGCCCAAGTGCCAATCACAGGAAGTAGTGCAATTACAATAAGCCAAAAAACCTTGTATGTAGGTTCATCACTTCTTACTACAATGTTTAGTACAAATGTCACGGAAAGTACACCAAATATAACTCCAATAGCGACAGCATGATTTGCATAAAAAGTCATCGTTATAAAAAACCATAATACCTGTAACAGAATAGCAGGCATTATTACAATAATTCTTGCAATAATTCTTTTCAAATATACTTCCCCTTACTCAATAAAATATCTACGTTTTAAGGAACAAAAGGGGACATTATGTAGTACTGAATATCATTTACTTATGTCAAATGTCCCCATCTTTGTTCTTTGCGCCAAATTTACGAAATAAATTTGTGTGCAATTTTGCCGAAGGCTTTGTATTACAGGAATTTCGCAGATAATTCCTATAATACAAAAAATTCCATAATCTGTTTTTCCATACACTTTTCATATTCTTCTGTACTACATTTTTCAAATTCAACTACTTTATCTATTGTTTTATCTATATCCCATTTAGGAGACCAATTGAACGTTTTCTTAAATTTCTCACAATTAAGACTCAAAAAATTGCTTTCATATGGACCATTTTCATTCATACACTCCCATGAGGCACCCTTTCCCCATTTTGAGCAAAACATCTCTACAACTTTATTTGTCATAACAATATTATTCACATTTGGTCCAACATTGTATTCTCCACTAAAACCAACATCTTCATATTGCATCTTTGCGACTAACATATATGCTCCTAAAGCATCTAATACATGCTGATAAGGTCTTACAGAATTAGGATTTCTCACTAGAATGCTTTTTCCAGATTTTACCGCTCTTACACAATCAGGAATAATTCTGTCTTTAGCATAATCTCCCCCGCCAAGTACATTTCCTGCTCTCACGGTTGAAATCCCTATTTTTTTATCATTAAAAAAAGATTTTTTATAAGAACTTGTAACTAATTCTGAACATGATTTGCTATTTGAATATGGATCAATGCCATTTAGCATATCATCTTCTTTAAATCCTTCTTTTCTTTCATCATTAAGATAAACCTTATCCGATGTCACATTTACAAAAGATTTAACGGTATCTGAAAGTCTTATACACTCTAGAACATTTACCGTTCCAATTACATTAGTTTCATATGTATACACAGGGTCTACATATGATTTACGAACTATAGCTTGTGCAGCTAGATGAAAAACAATTTCTGGTTTAGCAACATCAAATACTTTTTTTACTTCATCTAAGTTTCTTACATCTCCTTCAATATGTGTCATTTTACTTTCTAACTGAATTAATTTATTCAAAGATGGATCTTCTGTGTATCCATTTGAAAATCCATATACTTTGGCTCCAGACATAACCATTATTTTTGAGAGCCAACTACCTTTAAAACCTGTATCACCAGTAATTAAAACTCTTTTTCCATTATAAAAATCTAAAATATTATCTTCACTCATACCTAATCTTTCCATACCTTCCATGGTGGATTTGGCTTTTCCCACATACTTTCCAATTCTTTTTTATCTCTTAGCATATCCATACATTTCCAAAAGCCCTTATGTACGTATGCTGCTATTTGACCATCCCTAGCAAGTTTATCTAGAGGTTCTCTCTCAAAATATGTTTCATCTCCTTCAATGTAATCTATAACTCCTGGTTCCAAAACCATATAACCACCATTTATTAGTGCATCATCAAATTTATTCTTTTCCCTAAAATCCTTAACAATGCCATCTTCATTTAAATCAATTATTCCAAACCTTTGTGATGCCTTTACTGCAGTGATTGTCAACAATTTCCCCTTTTCTTTGTGGTACTTAAGTACATCATTCATATCAACATCACTTAATCCATCACCATATGTCATCATAAAAGTCTTATTTCCAAGATAATCTTTTATCCTCTTTAATCTTCCTCCAGTGCCTGTATTTATTCCAGTATCAATTAAAGTAACTTTCCAAGGCTCTGATTTAACCTTATGAACTGTCATCTCATTTTTTTTCAAATCAAAAGTAACATCCGATGTATGTAAAAAATAATCAGAAAAATACTCTTTGATCATATATCCTTTGTATCCCAAACAAATAATAAATTCGTTAAAGCCTCTTGCAGAAAATTCCTTCATGATATGCCAAATAATCGGCCTTTCTCCTATTCCAACCATTGGTTTTGGTTTTAAAACACTTTCTTCAGAAATTCTTGTTCCAAATCCACCTGCTAAAATCACAACTTTCATACTTTACTTACCACAGTCAGATAATTATCTAACCTAACCTTTCACTTATTTTTCACGAGCAAAATCTCTTAATTCTTTTTTCAGTTCTCTCTTTTTTCTACTACGTACATTCTTACTAGAATACTTTTTTTCATAACGCTCTTTACTTCTACACTCAAATTCCATGGTTTTAACATTTACTTGTTTTTTTAAATAATCAACTATCTCAATATCAACCTCATCATAAACACCACCTTTGTACTCTTTGACATGTCTTTGGTAATCTTTTAGCTTTTTATATGCTATAAATACCATATCCATAAGTTTTTGTACAAATTTAGGTTGCTTATGAAACCAACTATGATTATCATTCGTAAGAAGAGCCCCATTTTCTATAGAATTGTCACCACCTTTACTTTTCTCTCTTATATGATGATATGTGAGATTTCTTCTATCAAGCTCTCCATTTTCAAGTCTTTTTTGTGAAACATATCTTTTTCCATGTTCATACCTTAAATGTAATCTATCAATAAAATCTTCCGGTCCATATAATTCTATGAGTCTTTCTTTTGCTTTTTTATTACTAGCCATTATCAAACATCCTATACAATTTTCAGATTATCCATCTTTTGTATACTTAAAATTTTTACTCATTGTATCACACTTTATTTAAAAAAAAAATAAAAACTTCAAAATCGCATTATTAAATATTTTATCAAAATAACAGTCTCTGTAATCCTTATATATCAACCGTTTTGTCTTGCGCCAAATTTGCTATTTTATGTAAACTGTGGTATAATATATATATGTTAGGTAATTACTTTTATATAGTTTTTACCTACATGCAGATTAGTATTTGATAAACGCCATGTATCGTTTGTGGTTTTATCTGCTTGGTGGGACACAAAAGATAAAGCTATCGCGGGATCCGATAATCTGACTGGCCTATGATGAGTAGATCAGTGGATGGGAATTGGAATTGCCCTCCGAAGCCAGCGCTTGAGCGATCCATTTATCTCTTTTGAGAGGTACTTGGTTGATAAAAACTTAAAATGTTTTTATCCTCGATTCGAATCTAATCAGCAATTTGGAGCTATGATGTTTTTATTCATAGCTCTTTTTCTTTCCTTTTTTCCAATTAAGCGTCTTGATAGTTTACATAATTTGTTGTATAATGTTATTAACTCTATTTGAGTCACTTTTGTGGACTTCCACAAAACAATATTTAGGATGAAAGGAGTATTATTATTCAATAGTAGCACCGCTACTTTCGCATATAATCTGTAAATTATATCTCATTAGGAGGAAGAAAACATGAAAAAACTATTTACAATATTTATGAAAACTAATTTTCATGCAATTGAACGGTCAGAAGAAGTAAAAAAAGCATCAAAGCAAGTTTCATTCTTTATAATCCTGTCGGTAATAGTTCCAAGTATTGTTTCATTTTTTGTGAAATTTGCTCAGATTTCAATGAATAACGGACATATTTTTGCTTCGGTTTTATTCCTTGTAATCTATTTTGGATCTAAAACCATTTTTTCCCTGGCGAATACCTATACGGCATATCTTGATAATACATATCAACAAATCGCTGCTGGTGAAGAAACAAATATTATTATCGATATATCAAACAAGGTAAGGGGAAAAGTTTTTAAGGAAGAAACTCCTGGATTGTTAAAAGCTTACGAAGTTCCTGAAATAATAAAAAAAGTTAAGGATTTCATTGACGATACCTGGCGGCTATATATAAAACTACCAGTTATCATCTGCCAGGTATTAACACTGATTGGAATGCTTATAATTTCTATCGGCTTAGAGATCACTAATGCTTCTGTTTCTGAAGGAATCATTATTCTCTTATTTATGATAATCTGTATTGTTTTATACATATTTATCACCAATAAAAGGATTCATATCTTTAAAGAATACAGAAAAAAGCGCAAAGAAAATGAATCAAAAGTCGAAAAGAGTTATACGGCAATTAAACATTCTGACTATATCTCAGATGGTGATTTTTACTATCATTCAAAAAAGCTTCGCGAAGAGGTAATTGATGAAAGAGAAACAGTAAAAACAGAGCGTCTCCGTTTGGACTATATGTTCGTATACAGAGCTCTAATATCTTCTGGACTTATGATACTTATCATGTTCATGAAGTTTCTGTTGGTTTCTGAAATTAATACATCTGTTTTTTTAGATGTAATAGCTCTATCATCAATTTTTTCTTCCATTTTGAACACTATCAGCGATATGGTTTCGAATTATGAAACGTACATGGATATTTGTATAGACATAGAAACTCTTTATCCAGAAGTTTCCAATATTATAAATACTTACAATAAAGAAAAAGAAATCAAAGAGTACTCTGGAAAAGCTGTGACTGTAACTGTAAATCCATTTCAAGTTTCATACTCTCCAACAGCATGCGACCTGGAATACCAGCTTGTTAATGAATCTGTTATAAAATTAGAAAAAGGAAAACTATATTTTGCTCATGGTCACACTGGATGTGGAAAAAGCACTTTTTTCAAATTTATAACAGGGGCAATTGCATGTAAGTTTTCTCCTATCGTGATAAATGATGGTATAATTGGAAGATTAAAAAGCCTCATGTATCAAACAGATAGAGTCTTATTCAATGGATATGTCTTAAACGAAATTACTCTCACAGACAATCCGGAAGAAATGTCTCTTCAGAAAGTTCTTGATATTTTGAAAGGACTCCATCTTTACCACGAGATACTTTCGATTGTTTCTCCTTCTGAAAATAGTAACACTATTCTCAGAATACAGGAAAATGATAAGAAAGTTATTGACTTCTTAAAAAATCATAAAGCACAAGAGTTTTCATCAGGCCAAATGCAAAGACTCGCTCTTTGTAAACTTCTATATAACCTTGATGAAAGCATACAACTTGTTGCTCTAGATGAACCTGATAACCGGTTGGACCGTGAGACAGCAATTTCATGTATGAATTATGTCGTAAATTTCGTGAAGAAGTTTGACATAATCTTATTGGTAGCTAGTCACAATATTCCATACTGGCAGGAAGTAGCAAATTGTAAGTTTTCTTTCAGAGAGGATAGCGGAAAATACTATATTCATGCATCCTAAATTCTGATAAAAGAAGAGCCTTTGCAGACTTGCAAGGCTCTTCTGTAATTTATAACAATTTTTCTCCTACTTTTATGCCACCTATCATATGTATATGAAAATGCTTTACTGTTTGTCCTGCATCCTCACCACAATTATTTACGAGTCTATATCCTGACTCACTCACTCCACATATTTTAGCAATTTCTGGAATTTTTTCGAAAATAATTTTTATACATTCACTATTTTCACTATTTACTTCATTTGCACTAGAAATATGTGTTTTTGGAATAATAATTACATGTACTGGAGCAACTGGATTTATGTCTTTAAAAGCAAGTACATTTTCATCCTCGTATACTTTAGTACTTGGAATTTCTCCTTTTATTATTTTACAAAATAAACAATTTTCATCATACATTTTTATAATCTCCTTTACATTTTTCAACACTTTACTTATATTATTAATTTGAAAAAAAGTAAATAATTCTTAAACAATTCTATTTAAATTTCCTGATGTATATTCCTTTCCTTCAAATCTCTCTCCCATTCTTACTTTATTTATGATTTCTTGAATCGTCTCTAAACCCTCATCTATTATATCAATTCTATAATTATAACTACTAAAATCCTTCGTTTTAATTGATGTTATCTTTGAATTATATAATGTTGAAATTGTTTGAATATTATCAAGTATTAATGGAAAATCAAACCCCATTCTGTCTCTCAAATATATATGATTATTTTCTCTACATAATTTTGTACATCCACTAAAGCACTTATTACTCTTTCCTATTAAACAATAACTCATATTCATAAGAGGAGTCCTTCCATATACTATGATATCCTTTTCACCATTCATCTTATTTAATCTTTCTAAATCAAGTTCTGGAGATGCTGTAATTCTACTTATGCCTAGTTTATGAAGTTCATCTACGGTATAGTTATTAAAAATATTTAAAGTATAATTTGCAATAATTTTCTTAGTATTATCTATCATACCTATCTCAGAAATATTAGAAACAATATATCCTTTTGAAATATCTAAAATATCATTTTTCAAATAATTATAATAGTTTGATTTCATAATTGTAGGCATATACACATATAAATCATACTTTTTTGATAGCTCTTTAAATTTTGAAAAAAACTCATTAGTCCAAAATTTTAGAGGAATATATAAGTTTTTTATACCATCTAAATCTTCATATTTTACCTTATTATCAACATTATTTAGTAAAACTGAAATATCTCCAATTTGATACTTTTTTTCATTTTTTATTAGAGAAAATTTCTCAAACTCAATATTTGAAGTTCTTCTAGAGGAAAAAGTAATTTGTTCTTCCATTTTTTTAATTGCTTCACGTCTTAGTTCATTAAGCTCTTTTATATTTGGAATAAAAATGTCCGAATCCATGCAAGCCTCTATTGTTTCGATTAAAAAAGCTGAATTTGATATTTTAGATAATTGTTCGATAACTTTTTCTTGCGTTAAAGGCTTATTTAAAGCCTTTTCAAGCAGAATTTCCTTATTCAAAACCACGCTATAATTTTCTGAAGTAACCTCTAGACAAACTGGTTTTCCACGGTTTATAGAAATTTTCATTTTTATTTTCATATTTTTAATTTGAGAATTATTATCGTATGATTTTTTTAGCTTTAAATTAAGATTTTTCGATGACATCTTATATATTTTATCGTCTATTTGTATATTTCCCTTCATTCTTCCAATAGTAATAACATCATTTTTACTTGCCACCTTAATATTATTTCCATCTTTAATCATTTCAGAGACTGTATATGTACCTGTTTCTCTTTGAATTGAAATAGTATCACCAATTTCTAAATTTATGTTTTTCCACATATCTTCATCAATTTGTGAATTCTGCATCTTAAAATTTATAAGTCCCTTTTCCTTATTTATACTTTTAACTACACCTATACATAATCCCATATTATTTGGTTTTTCTTTAAATATAAGATTATTATTTTCTTTCAAATGGCCATAAGAAAAATTTCCTCTATTAAAAACTTGCATAAGTTCATATAAATCTTTTTTATCAACTATATATGAACTACCAGATTGCGCCATATCTATATATTTTCTATATATCCTTGTAACTGCCGCCACATACTCTGGTGGTTTCATTCTTCCTTCTATTTTAAAAGATTTTACCCCAGCTTTTATAAGACGTGGAATATAATCTAGTGAACAAAAATCTCTTGGGCTGAGCAAATACCCCTCATCCATTCTTGTTTTATTTTCAAAAAGTTCATATGGTAGTCTACATGCTTGCGCGCATTTTCCTCTATTTCCACTTCTTCCTCCAACCATACTAGAAAAAAGACATTGACCTGAATATGATATACAAAGTGCACCATGTATGAAACACTCTATTTCTATTTTTGAATTTTTACATATGTATTCAATCTCTTCCATGGATAGTTCTCTTGAAAGAACCACTCTTTTAAATCCTAATTTTTCTGCTTCTAATACTTCTTCTAAATTATGTATCGTCATCTGAGTACTTGCATGTATATCCATATCTGGGAAACTATCAATAAGAATTTTTGCAAAGCCAAGATCTTGGACTATTATCGCATCAACTCCTATTTCATAAGCTGCCTTTGCAAGATTAAATGCTTCTTCAATCTCATCATCTTTTAACAGGATATTAATAGTTAGATTAGTTTTTACATTTCTTAATTTACAATAATTAACAACTTCCTTAATTTCTTCTATATCAAAATTTGCAGCTGATGCCCTTGCACTAAACATCTTACTTCCAAAATATATACAATTTGCACCATTTTGCACAGCAGCTCTTACACAATCCATATCTCCACATGGAGAAAGAAGTTCTATATCGTCCACCATTATATAAATCCTCGCATTAATTTTTTATTATTTAATATATCAAATTTCTATTGTATTATCAATACTTTCAAGTTTTTATATCTTTACTTACATTTTTTTCAGCAAAACCTTTATAAAAAAATGTTGACATTTAAGATGTTTGCCGTTATAATATTATATGTTAAGTGAATCGCGGGGTGGAGCAGTTGGCAGCTCGTCGGGCTCATAACCCGAAGGTCGTAGGTTCAAGTCCTTCCCCCGCTACCAAATCATAGCAAGTCTTTCGAGATTTGCTATTTTTATTTTGAAGAAAAAAAACCGGCCAAAACCGGCCAAAATTTACAAATTATACATCAATAGAATACGAATTGTTATCATCATAAAAAATGCTCCCTAACCCGAAGGCTAGGAAGCACCCTCTGATAGACAAGAATTCTTTAGGTTTCCGCCTGCAGAATCTCATCCAACACCAGTTTGCAAAGATCGTCAGGAGAAATCAGAGTGGTATCGCAAGATACAATTTTTGTTCCATCTGAAATCTTGCTAAAAAATGCATTCTGAAAAGCAAGATATTTATCCAGGAAATCGTTCTTTGAATACACTGCAACTTCTCCAGACATTTCCATACGCCGCCTAACTGACTCTTCAACGGAGACATTGACCAAGAAAACCAAGTCTGGTTTCAGCTCATATGTGTCCCGAATTTCATTCAAAATCTTAGTCATAGCTTCAGACTCTTTTTTCGAACAAATCCCCTGCTTACCCATAAAGCTTGCCCAAAACAAGGCATCATATAATCCTCGGTCCATCAAAACAAAATCGCTGTTAGAGTGATGTGCGTGAATGAGGGACTGAAGTTGTCCAAAAGTAATCCACATGTTCCTGTGCCACGTCTTTTTAGGGATGATAGAAGGAACAATCTCGGCATCTTCACGCATGACCTCAACAGAGTAGTTAAGGTTAGGGAGAGCTCCAGCTAACCGGTGTATCAGAGTTGTCTTACCAGAATTAGGCAGTCCGGTAAATTCAATGATTTTAGGCATAATTAGACCCTCCAATATGTACAACACCATCAACGAGTGACTGTAAAATGATAACACAGAAAGCTTTAAAAAGCAACTAATTGATTATATTTTCAATAATTCAAAGCATTTTTATATATAATTTTGACAAATAATAAAAATCGTGCTACAATAATTGTACGTTTGTTCGCATCTATGCGAAGCAATTGCATGTAGTAACAGGTAAATCTCAAACAATTGTTAGGAGGTACACGGATGACTCTAGAAGAATTACGGGAAATGCCAGCAGGAGTAATAGATACAAGAAGTTTTATTCTAAATGCTGACGGAATAGAAACTGAAGAATTCTATTGCATAGGAAAGACAAAGGATGGTAAATACTTTATCGGATTTTCAGATGATGGATCTTATTGTTCAACTTTCATACGTGAGAAAGATATGTTACGCTACATCGATGATAAACATTCAACAGATTCTACAGCGTGTGATATCTATTTTACTGATCCGCATTTATCATTCTGGATGGATTAAGGAGCATATGTGCCCCTCGTGTATTTTCAAGATTAATTAAATTTTGTAGTTGTACGAATTTAAAAACAGCCATATTGCGAGGAGGTAATGTATGAAACGGGCAAAAATGGTTATTCAAGCAACGGAAGCATTTGTCATAATTTCCAGCATAAGCATTAGCGAAAAACAGCTACAGGAAATTGATTCGATAATAAGAGATGAATACAATATCGAATCAAATGTAAAAGAGCATCTTGATGTAGTATCCTTTAGGATTGCATCTGTATGCAGAAAACCAGGGCATTCTACAGATTTGTATGTAAAAACACAAAAAATACTTACAGGTCCAGAAAGCATAAAACTACTAATAACCATTACAGACAGAAAAAATGACCCAGTTTTTGACATCTAGTTTAATTAAAAAAAGATTGAAAGGCAACTGCTTTTCAATCTTTTTTCATAAATTATAAATATTATTATTTTTCAAACTTAATTGTAATATCTCCATTTCCCAAGTCAGGTAAGTTATCTATATGCCCTATTTTAGTATAACTATATGAAGTATCAAATGATTTATAAAATACCACTAAACAATTATTACCATAGAGCATAACATCGCCTGCATTTATATAATTTGGATTATATGAATCTGTAGGAAACACATCTTCTAAATAAACATATTTCTCATTTCCATGTAAATCAGACATATTAAAATTCTGTGGTAACATGTCTAGCAAATATTCTGCTGTTTCATTTTCTTCAAATTTTACATTATATTTGTTATTATTAATGAAGACCTCTCCAACATAACCAGACACTGTATCTTCATACTTTAACTCAAATGTATTACTCATATTATCTATTTTTTCCTCTTCCTCAATAACATTTTCCTTAGCAACATTATCAATATCTTTAATAAAAAAATTTCTACTAATTTCTATGCATATAATAAATAAAATAAATAGTATTAAACCTATAACTACTTTCTTCATATATTCTCCTACGACTATATTTTACTAACATTTGGCGGATATTTTTCTTCAAATTCATTTAGAATATTTAGCATTAACTCATCCAAATATTCAATTGCTTTCAATCTCATTTTTTCAGGAATACCAAAGTATGCTTCTGCCATTCCTCCTACTATTGCTCCAAGAGTATCGCTATCTCCACCTATTGATATAGCATTTCTAATTGCATCTTCAAAACTATTGGCTTCAAAAAAACATTCAAATGCTTGTGGTACTGTATTTTGGCAGGTTTCATTAAACTCATAGTTTTCCCTTATATCATCTAAACTAAAATCAATATCATAATAATTTGTTTTGATATAATCTTTTATTTCTTGAATACTTTTTCCATTTTTTGCCATATAAATTGAGGCTGCTACAGATTCTGCTCCTTTCATTCCTTCAGGATGATTGTGAGATACTTCAGTAACAATACTAGACAGATTTTTTGCATCCTCTAATGAATTTGCTGCAAATCCACATGCACTCACTCTCATTGCAGATCCATTTCCATAGCTATTATATGGACTATGATTATCAGTCATAATCCAATTGTAAAAACTACCACCAAAACCACACATTGGGTATTTTCTTCCAATATTTACCATGTTATCTACTACAACACTTCTTAATTTCTCATAATCACATCCCGATTCTAATATAGATTTAGCAATTGCTAGACTCATTACACTATCATCCGTGAAAAAACACTTTGGATGATAAAATTCAAATTCTTTACTTTTTATATTATTCCATTCAAATCTAGAGCCAACAATGTCTCCAATAATTGCTCCAAGCATTACTAAATTCTCCTTTTTTACCTTTCATCCCTATCATTAACTTGATATTTACTTATATCAAACCCGTTAGCTATTGCAATCTTTACAAGTTCTTCTGGTGATGCATTTTCGACTTTTGATAAATCTATTATTGCAACTGGCATACCGGATGACATTGCTGTTCCAAAATAATCTATCAAATCACTACGTAGTTCATCGATATCTATTGTCATACTTTACCTCAATCTTATTTAAAACTTTCTATAAACTTATCAAATGATTTTTTACCTTCTTCTGTTCTTTTAAAAACTCCCGCATTTTCTAGTATTTTTTCAAAAACAACTTCAATTTCGTTTTTCAAGATTTCATCTATATTCTCGGCATTTATTACATCATATTTTTTTAAGAAATCATAAACCCAATCTCTATGCTTAGATATTTCTTCATCAAGACCAATATCTTGATTATTCAAAACCATTTCTTTTACTTTTTCCATCTCATGCTTTAATCTTGCTGGAAGTATAGCAAGCCCCATTACTTCAATTAGTCCAATATTTTCTTTTTTAATATGATGAAATTCCTCATGTGGATGGAAAATACCGTACGGATACTCTTCAGTCGTGCAATTATTTCTAAGTACTAAATCAAGTTCATATACTTCTCCATTTTTTCTCGCAATTGGAGTAATTGTATTATGAGATACTCCATCAGTATACGCATAGATAGAAGCCTCTTCGTCTGTATAATTTCTCCATGTATTTAAAATTTTATCAGCTAAATTTATAATTCTTTCAGTATCATATCCTGAAAGTCTTATTACAGACATAGGCCATTTTACAATCCCACATCTTATATCTTCAAATCCGCTTATTTCAAATTCTTTTTCAATTTGAGCTTTTGCCATTGCAAATTTGTAGTTACCACCTTGAAAATGATCATGTGAAAGAATCGAACCCCCAACTATTGGTAAATCTGCGTTTGATCCAATAAAATAGTGTGGGAATTTTTTCACAAAATCAAAAAGTCTGCAAAATGTGCTATTATCTATTTTCATTGGAGTATGAATAGCATTAATCACAATGCAATGTTCATTATAATATGCATATGGTGAATATTGAAAAAACCACTTATCTCCACAAATATCTATAGGTATTATTCTGTGATTTTCTCTAGCTGGAAATCCAATATGTCCAAAAAATCCCTCACTTTCTCTGCAAAGAACACATTTTGGATAACTATGGCTTTCAAATAGACTAGATTTTTCAATATCTCTTGGATCTTTTTCAGGTTTAGACATATTTATAGTAATATCCAAATCCCCATACTCTGTCTTCGTAGTCCATTTTATATCTTTAGAAATCCTATATTTTCTTATATAATCTGTGTTTTGAGAAAAATCATAATACCAATTTGTAGCATATGAAGCATTTTCTGCATACAAATTTCTAAATTTTTTTATTACTTCACTTGGACGAGGTGTAAGCAAACCCATAAGTCTTGTATCAAATAAATCTCTCGCCGCAATACTATTTTCAGTTATGATTTTTTTATCATAAGCTAAGTCTACTAAATTATTTAAAGTATTCTCTAAATAACTTCCATCCTTTATTTTATCCTCTTCAATGCATTTTTCTTCCTCTAAAACTTTTTCTTCTACATTATCAAATCCATTTTCTTCCATCAAACTAAGAATACTATTTACACTATAAATAATATCTTCTTTTTCTATCAAATGTACATGATATGCATAAGCAACTAATTTAATTATTTCCTTCAAAATAAATCCCTCCACTTATTGGATTATGGCCGGGCCATCTCCAACAGATACAATGTAAAATGTACAGTCATACCCAATTTTTTCTTTATACGCATTGCCTACGTTATATTTAAAAGTTTGAATATCCTCATTTTTTACAATCGAAATCGTACATCCACCAAATCCAGCACCTGTCATACGAGACCCAATCACTCCTGAAATTTTAAGTGCCTCTTCCACCAAAGTATCAAGTTCTATTCCTGTAACTTCGAAATCTCCTCTTAGTGATATGTGTGACTCTTTCATAAGCTTTCCAAAATTAATAAAATCATTATTTTTTAAAAGCTCTACAGCTTTTTTTGTTCGATCATTTTCATATATTACATGTCTTGCTCTTTTACGAACTATTTCATCATCAATTTCGTTTTTATACTCTTCGAATTCTTCTACTGAAAAGTCACATAGATTTCTGATATTGTGTCTTAGCTGCAAAACCTTAAGTGCCTCATCACACTCATTTCTTCTTTTATTATATTCTGAATCAGTAAGTTTATGCTTTTTGTTTGTATTTGTTATTACTAAACTCATTCCATCAATATTTACTGGAACATATTCAAATGATAAACTATCTGTATTTAAGAACATTGCATAATTCTTTTTTCCCATAGCTGATGCAAACTGATCCATTATTCCACATTTCATTCCAATATAATTATTTTCTGCAAATTGACTTATAAGAGCTATATCTTGATTTGAGAGTTTTAAATTATATAGTGTATTTAATGCAAAACCAGTTATAACTTCCAAAGATGCAGAACTTGAAAGTCCTGCCCCATTAGGTATATCTCCATACACTAACATCTCAAATCCATGCTCAAAAGAAAATCCTCTTTTATTTAAAGTCCAAATTAAGCCTAATGGATAATTTATCCAAGCATTATCTACAAATCCTATATTTTCAAGTAGCACTTCATATATCTTGCTATCTTCATTCAAAGATACAAATTTTAATACCTTATCTTCTCTCTTTCTTATAGCAACATATGTACCAATAGTAAGCGCACATGGTAAAACATATCCTCCATTATAATCAATATGTTCTCCTATAAGATTCACTCGACCTGGTGCAAAAAAGCAGCTTACACCTTCTGCATTTCCAAATATTTCTTTAAATTTTTCAATTAATAAACTTTTTATTTCCATACTTTTATATTAACATAGTTTTTTTTGTTCCACAATTATGTTTTGTAACAAAAAAGAGAAACTTATACAACCTTATATTTCCCTAGAAAACATGCAAAAAAAGAAATATTTTAGATATTTACATCAATATAATTATTTACTAAAATACAATTAATAAATGATTCGTAATTAACATATAAAAAGAGCCTTGCAAATTTATTTTGCAGAGCTCTTTTTATTTATATTTATTTATCCAAGTTTTCTAGAAATATACAAAAATGGGGGTATCGCAAATTGCAATAATAATCTCAAATATAGAAGCGACCGATGCAATCATTAAAATAGTTTTAATATCGTATACTCCAACAAATGCTAAAAAAGTAAAACAATAATTTTCTAAACAATTTGAAACTATAGTAGACACATTATTTCTAAGCCACAACTTATTTGGAATTTTTGATTTAATTTTTTCATATAATGAAATATCAAGCATATTACTTAGTACAAACATAAGAAGACTTGCAATACTTACTCTTAAATTTAAAGCAAATAAAGTTTTCATACTTTCATTTGCTATATCTACACTACTTGGTGTATAAAGAAGCGCAAGTTGAGTCATTATAATGAATACAATCTGTGACATTGCTCCCATCATAATAGCTTTTTGACTATCCTTATAACCATATTTTTCATTCATAATATCTGTAGCTAAAAAGCTTGATGCAAATAACACATTTCCAATATTTGTAACAAATCCAAATACATCAATACTTTTACAAACTAAAATATTTGCAACAATTGTAGCTACACTTATCCAAACAAATAATCCTTCCTTTTTAAAGAATTTTTCTACAAGTACAAGTATAGTAAATGTAAGAACTATACTCATACATCCTAATAAAACATTCATTTCACTTTCCTTTTTTATACTAGGCGGCGTAGTATAACTAGTATAAATTTTCCTTTCTACCAAATAAAATTTGATTTTAATTTTTCACCATTGTCTACAAATAAATCTTCGCCCGTCATACTTTTATTTATGACCGCTACAAAATATACAAACTCTGCAACTTCTTCTGGTTCCATCCACTTTCCAAGAAGAGTTTCATCAAGTACTTGCTTATATAGTACCTCGTTATTTAATATATGCTTATTTAATTCTGTTTTAACTCCTCCAGGTGAAACAGCATTTGAAGTAGCTCCATATTTAGAAATACGAAGAGCAACATTTTTCATATATGCTAGTATTCCTCCTTTTGACGCTGCATATTCTGGAAATTCGGCTCCTGTAGTTGCACTACTTGAAGCAATAAAAACTACACTCTTTATCGCAGTAGAAATGTACTTTTCAGTAACATTTATAGTACCTTTTAAATTTGTATCTATCGTATTTCCTTCTTGAATACCAGCATTATTTACAATAATTTCTACATTTTGAATATCAGGAAGATTACCACAAATATTTTGGATAATATGTGTATAGTTTTCGTTATCAATAGTACTTTCATTAATATCCATTCCGAATTACATCATGGCCTTCTCTTAAAAACTTAAGTGCAATACTTTTTCCTATACCTCTACTTGTACCTGTAATTAAAACTTTCATTTTTCCCTTTACCCATTTTTTATTTGTAAACTCAAGCCTTGGATATTATATCTCAATTATCATAATATAACAAGATAAATCTCTATATAAAGTATACAACAAAAAAAGGGAGAATTTCCCCCTTCTCTTCAACAATAGTATACTATTTTTTACCTATTACAGTATATACCATTCCCTGTACCCTATAACTATCAAGCACATCAAATTTTGCCTCTCTCATAATCTTTTCTATGCCATACCTATTTGTAGTATGGCAATCTCCAGAAGTCATAAGCTTAAATATTATATTATTATCTATCCATGCTCCAATCCCACCTATACCGGTATCTGATAATATATATATTCCTCCTGGTTTCAAAACTCTATATGCTTCATTCATCGCCTCCAACTGATATGGATAATGATGAAAGCTTTGAGAACAAGTAACAACATCAAAACTAGAATCATTAAATGGAAGTTTATTTGCTTTTCCTACGATAAATTCCGAATTCTTTATATGTTTTGCCTTGGCTTGCATTATCATATTTTCAGATAAATCAAGTCCATAAAACCTAGCTTCATATTTTCTGCTAAGCATGTCAATAAGATATCCTGTACCAGTACCTACATCCAGAAGATTTTCAAATCTAATATTTTTTTCTTCCAAATATCTTATAATATCCCTACAACTTATTTTTCCCTCTCTAGAATAGTAGTATGTATTTTTTTCATCATAATCTTTCGCTTGCTTATCAAAGTGTTTTCTTGACAAATCTTCATAATCTTTCATTTTATGTTCTCCAATCATATAAACTATAAATATTTAAAAATCTGTTCTGGATATAAAATGAATTCTCCATCTTTAAATTTTTCAATATCTATCCACTCAGTTTCACCTCTTACACCATCTTCTACTTGTAAATATTTATCTTTATAATCTTTATCACCAATAAACGCCTCATAAAATAAAACTAATTCATGTGCATCTTTTCCTTCAAAGTTAAATATGTTTTCCGCAATTCCTAAAAACTCTCCTACCTCTATATCTATATCTATTTCCTCTTTAAACTCTCTTTTTAATGCATCTATACTTGTTTCACAAAATTCTATGCCACCACCTAAACATCTATAAAACTCTTGATTATTAGCCTTATTATACCCTTTACTAACAAGTAGTTTATTACCTCGTTTAATTACTCCAAGTACAATAGGTCTAATTTCCTTAAATTTATCCATATAAAAACACCTCCATTTTTATAAAATAGGATTTTATTTTAACATTTATCTATTTAGATTACAAATTGTAATCTAAATAACATACTTTTATTGTTTTATTTTCATTTATTTGTGCTATAATTATTCTTACTATGGAACAAAAATTAGAAAATCAAATTGAAAATAATCAAGAATTCAAAGAAATAATTAAAGACATAAGATATAATCCAAAGGTTTTGGAAATGCAAAACTACAGACAACACTTTAGCACAAATTGCTATAGTCACTCTTTAGAAGTATCTTTTTATTGCTATAAAATATGCAAAAAATTACATTTAGACTACACTTCTGCTACACGCGGAGCTATGCTTCATGATATGTTTTTGTATGACTGGCATGAAAAAGGTTCTCATGAAGGTTTACATGCATTCACACATCCTAAAACTGCTTACGAAAACGCATCTAAAATATTTGAATTAAACGTAAAAGAAAAAGATATTATTTTAAAACATATGTGGCCAATTTGCTTTGGTATACCAAAACATCCAGAAAGTTTTATTATAACTCTTGTAGATAAGTATTGTGCTACAAAAGAGGGTCTAAATTCTATAAGAGACACATATCGTTTGAAAAAAGCAATAAAAAATTTTTTAATTATTATGTTTGTATTCAAAAAATAATGCTAACCAAAAAATTGGTTAGCATTTTTTTAATCTAATATATCAATAATTCCACCATAATCAATTACATCCAAATTCTCAAAATCTACAATTTTGAGATTTCTTTTTTCAATAAATTCCTTAATATCTCCACCTATATCAATCTTTGACAAATCTCCTGACACAAAAATATTATTATCTAGCCTTGTTATACATCCACCTATAAAACCTTTCTTGAAACTATATTTATCTCCATTTAAAAGCTTTATATCTAAATCATTTCTCAAAAGTAAAATATCAAAATCAAAGTCTTTCAAACTTTCATATATACCATAATCAGATGTAATAAAACTATTATCATCAATCACAGCAATAGAACAATTTGTATATCCTTGATTTACATGTATTTCATGATAATTTTTTTCTTCTAATATTTCTTTTATCTTTTTATCTGTATCTTTAAAATTATGTATTGCATGATTTCCAATCATACACACATTATACTTTATATCATCTGGGTATATTGAAGAAACGTTTTCTTTTCCTTTGACTATATTCTTAAAGTTTTTAGCTAAGTATTCATCGTATTTTGATGGTTCAATCACAAGTGTATTTCCAATCTTTGAAAAGAAAATATCTACATGACTTGAAATTTCCTCATATACTTCTTGAGATTTTGAAACCTCTTCTAATTCATATCCCATATTTCTTAGACAATTCTTTTCAATTTCTCTCATCCTACAATCAATTAATACTTTCTTCATAAACACATCCTTCTATTTATCTAGTTTTTTAAAATCATTTTTATTAAACTTTATGTTGGTTGGTCTTCCATGTGGGCATGTATATGGATTTTGAAGTACCAACAGATTTTGAATCAAATAATCAACTTCCTTTATTCCAAGAGACATTCCCGCTTTTACTGCTGCTTTACATGCAACGGTTGCAATAAATCTCTCTTCAATATCTTTTATTGGACTTCTTGTGTTTGTAGTCATTTCATCAAGCACATCCAAAAAAGCATCCTTTTCATTTATCTTTTCTCTATAATCTATATTGGGAACTCCATTAAGTCTTATGGTATTGTCTCCAAAAAATTCTATATCATAACCAACATTTTTAAAAAGTTCGATGTTATCTTTAATAAATTCAATTTCATTATTTTTTAAATTTATAGTTTCTGGAATAAGAGTCATTTGTGAATAATTAGTTAGATTTAAATTATTTTTATAATTTGCTTTGATATTTTCATATAAAATTCTTTCATGTGCTGCATGCTGATCTATGAGATATAACTCTTCTCCTATTTCAATAACTATATATGTTTTAAAAAGAATTCCCAAAAACTTATATTCTATTTTTCTTTTATTATCTCTTTTTATAAGAACTTCATGATTTATATTTTCATTTTTAAAAGCATTATTAGAAAATAAATTGATTCGATTCTTACTGGCATATTCCAAACTTTCTTGTGGCTTAAAATTACTAGTCAAGAAATCAAATTCATCATTTATGTACTCATCTCTTTTAAATGCAACTTCTTTATCACCCAAAAAAGTTTTATCTAAAATTGCTGTTTTTATAGCTCTATATAATATTTTATATATTTTGTCCTCATCTTCAAATCTAACTTCCATCTTGGTTGGATGAACATTTACATCATAAGAAGATGCTGGCATACTTATATTTACGATGTAAAAACCATATTTTCCAATACCTATAGAACCTTTAAATGCTTGATCTATACTTTTTACAAGAGTGGGATTTTTTATATACCTTTTATTTAGAAAAGTAATTTGATTTTTTCTACTATCCTTTGCTAAGTATGAGTTTCCGAACCACTCCGCTTACTTTTACATCATCCTCACTATAATCAACATTTACTATATTTTCTTTTATTTCCTTTCCATACAAAAGATAAACCACATCTTGAATATTACCATTTCCATTTGTAGAAATAACAGTTTTTCCATCGTTTATTAATTTTATAGAAACATCTGGATTTGCGAGGCAAAATCTCTCTACGAAATCTTTTATATATCTGTACTCCGTGCTATCATTTTTTAGAAATTTATATCTTACTGGTGTATTAAAAAATATATTTTCTACAATCACAGTTGTACCATCTGAGATACCAACTTCATCACCTTCTATAATATTTCCAGCTTCAACTACAACTTTAGCTCCAGTCTTATTTTTCCTCATCTTAGTTAAAATTGTCATTCTTGAAATAGCTGCTATACTAGCTAATGCTTCACCTCTAAATCCCATCGTATATGTGTTTTCTAAATCCTCAATTTTTTTTATTTTACTAGTTGCATGTCTTTCTATACTTACTGGTATATCATCAAAGTCCATACCCTTTCCATCATCAGAAACTTTTATGAGACTCTTTCCACCTTTTTTTATCTCTATCGTAATTTTTTTTGCTCCAGCATCAGCAGAATTTTCAACAAGTTCCTTCACAACATTAGCCGGTCTTTCTATAACCTCCCCTGCAGCTATTTTATTTATAGTTAAATCATCCAATAAAACAATATCACCCATAATAAAAAATCCTTCTTTTATGAAATAATATCATAAAAAAAGGATTTTGTTAAATACTTTTATTTAAAGAGTGATTTTATAATCTCATTTCCGATTTTTCTACCAATTGTTCCAAATGCTGAACTTGTAGTCCTACTTACCGCTTTTGATGCAGCTTTTTCAACTTTATACGACATACTATTTTTTCTAGCAATTTCAGCTTCCTTTTCAAGCTTTTTCTGTTCTTTCTCTTCTTTAGCAGCTTGCTTCTCTGCTTCTTTTTCTGCTTTTTCATCAAGCTTCTTTTGCTCTTCTGCCATTTTTTCAGCTTCTTTTTCTTCCATTTCTTTAGAAAGAATTTCAAAAGCAGACTCTCTATCTATAGGTGTATCATACTTTCCTTTAAACTCACTTCTAGAAATTATCATGAGTCTCATACTATCATCTAATGTACCCATCTGACTCTGAGGTGGGAGTATAGTACCTACTTCTACTACATTTGGTTCACCTTTTTCATTTAAAAATGAAACTACAGCTTCTCCTGTACCAAGCTCTAATATTGCTTTTTCAGTATTAAATTCAGGATTTGATCTATATGAATCTGCTACTGCTTTTACAACTTTTTGCTCTGCTGGAGTATATGCTCTTAAAGTATGTTGTACTTTATTTCCAAGTTGAGCTATTATCTCTCCAGGAACATCGTTTGGAGATTGAGATATGAAGTACAATCCAACTCCTTTAGAACGTATTAGCTTAACTATTTGAATAATATTTGTAAGCATATATCCTGGTAAATCATCAAATAAAAGATGTGCTTCATCAAAGAAAAATACCATCTTTGGTTTTTCCAAATCTCCAACTTCTGGAAGTTCATTATTTATTGTATTTAAAAGCCATAGCAAGAAGCATGCATATAGTGTAGGCTTTTTGTATAATTCTACACAATCCAAAATATTTATGTTTCCAATACCACTTTCATTTGTCCTAATGAAATCCTTTATATCTATCTCTGGCTCACCGAAAAAAGATGTTGCTCCTTCTTCTTCTAATCTAAGTAATGCTCTTTGAATTGTTCCTACAGACTGACTTGCAACATTACCATATTTGATAGTATATTCCTTACTATTTTCTGCAATATATTGAAGTAATAATCTCAAATCTTTTAAATCTGTAAGTTCATATCCATTTTCTCTTGATATTTTGTATATTATAGCAAGCACACCTTCTTGAGTTTCATTAAGTCCTAGCATTCTTGCAAGGATTGTTGGGCCTATACTTGCCATTGTTGCTCTAACTGGATGACCATTTTTTCCAAAAACATCCCAAAATATTGTAGGAAATCCTTTATAATCAAAAGAAGATATAGATAGTTTTGAAAGTCTTGATTCTAAATTTTCATTTGTAGCTCCTGGCATACAAGTAGCAGCTAAATCACCTTTTACATCTGATAAAAATACAGGTACTCCAAGAGAAGCAAAACTCTCAGCCATAACTTTAAGAGTGATTGTTTTTCCACTACCTGATGCTCCTGTGATAAGTCCATGTCTATTTGCCATACTTGGCTCAATAAAAAGTTCTTTTTCTTTTGATTTTGCTATTAATATTTTTCCATCTTTTAACATAAGCTTCTCCTTTTAATATATCAAAATAGTTTAAAAAGAATCTTATTCCTCTTCCTCTGCTCCATAACTACTTAGATTTGAAATCAATTTATAAATTTTAGAATTTAATAAATTCTTTCCAATTTCTTGTGATTCAGCACTGGTAAGTTCTGTATAGTTTACTGATTCTCCAGTTAGTTTACTATCTATAGCATTGTCTCCTGAAAATTCATATCCTACTACCAATTTACCACTTCCAATTTCATCACTATTTAATTCAACAGTAGCTGTGCCTTTTACATCTGACTCTTTTTCTAAAGTAACTTTAACACTTACAACTGTTTCATCTGCTGTACATTTAATATCATAAGTATTTTGTCCAAGTTTTGAAATCTCTACTTTAGCTTCTTCTTTATCATTTTCCTTAGCAATCAATTCTGCTTTAACAAAAGAACTTCCATTTACACAATAATTTACTACAATAACACCATTTTCATCTTCGCTACTTTCTACTGTTTCCAATACTTTATCAAAAGAAGAAACAATCTCTTTTTTATCTTCTTCAGAGAATGTTGCTAGAAAAGCTTCATTTTCTTTTAGTGATTTAACCATTTCTTTTACATTGTTCGTAAGATCTTTTGCACTTATAGTATATGTATTTATTGTAACATTTTTGTCTGCACCATCTACGTTAACTGTTCCTTTAGATGATGTACAATATTCTTCTTTTATAATATATTCATTTATAGCATTTTCTAAAATTTGAATTCTCTCTTTAGGAACTTCTTTATTTATTTCTGAAAGAGCTTCCTTTATACTCTCAAATTGTTCATCTCTCAATACTTCATTAAAGTTTATACTTTTAGAATATAACTCATCCATACTTAGTGTCAAAACTTTTTTCTCCGTATCAACAAGTCCTTTTGCACTTAGCAAATCTTCATCTGTTTTTTTAGCATCAACATCAATTTCAACTTGAGTTTCATTTGCTTTTGCACCAACTGTTAGTTTGATATCATTTGCTAATTTTTCGTATGGACTACCTGCTATGGCTTTAATATTTACATCTGCATCTAAATCAAGCTTAACAGCTTTATGTTTAGAAACATCATATTCTGAAGCCATATTTAAATAAGAATGAACTGTACCTTCAAACACTTGCTCTGGTGTTTTTTCTTTTGTAGATACCAAACTTGCAATAACAGCAATTACGATCAATGCTATTCCACAAGCTATCAATACTGGTAAAATCTTAGATTTTTTCACTTCATCACCCATGAAAAGTCCTCCCTTAATTTTTTATTTTTTCATTTCGATTTTATAAATCAAAAATGCTAAAAACATACCTATCGTAGCTGTAATAACCTGAATAATTCCCATTGCCTGTGAAAGATTCGGAATCATTTTTTCAGGAAATACACCTAATTCTTTTATAATATTGAATGAGCCAAATATAATAATAGCTTTCAATGCAATTCCAATAATGCCTACAAGATAATAATTCCATTTTTTTGATACATAAAATAATTTATATGCATATACAAGAGCAAAATTTCCAAGCCATATACCCGGTATCATCCAAGACATCAATGTAGATGCTGTGCTAAATACATATCCACTAAATACTGTCGCTATACTTGGCATAGTGATCACTCCAAGTATTTTAGTCCATCCCTTAAAATTTAATGATGAAATTATAAGCGCTGTATTTACGATAGATCCCACAATCAACTGTGATTTTGTAACCACAATACTAGTAGCTGGAAAGATAATTTTTAAAAGCTGTCCCAAAAATGTTGGTACAATCAACGCTACCAAAAAAATAACTAATGTTTGTACCACATCTGCAGTCTTTGAAAAATCCCTTACCGTTTTTCCCATTATACTTTCTTTTTCCATTTTTATTTCCTCCAATCAATTTAAAAATTAATCGAAGCTAAATAAAACTACTTATACATTTGAATATACAACTTTACTTGAAATACCTTCAATTTTGCCTATCTTACCACACAATGTATTTATATAATCTTGTGGTGCATCGACTGCAATACTTATTATACTTATTTTTTTCTTCGAATATGGAATACCCATTCTTCCTATTATATATGTTGCATATTCATGAAGAATGCTATTTAGTTTTTCCACTGAATTCATATTTTCCACAATAATAGCAATCATCGCAACTCTAGTTTCCATATTATCTCCCATACTTCTACCTCAATACTATTTCGATATTAGTCTTCATTGTATATTTTCTTTGCTATAAAGATAATCTTATTAGCTTAGACTTTTACGGAAACATTATATATCAAAAATTATATAATATCAATGAATTTTACATGAAATAAAAATCATCCTACTGTTATAGGATGATTTTTATTTACTTACTTCTACCACTTATTCTATCAACAAGTTTTTGTAACAAGCCTTTTCCTTGCCCTATTTCTTCAGGGGTCAAATTGCTTTCCATATAAGCTTCTACAATATGTCTTGGCCTAACCTTTCCTTTTTTTCTTTGCAATTTTTTTTCATATTTTTTTCTTCTTATTTCAACCATTTCTTTAGTTTTACTAACAATCTCTTTTTCTGTCTCAGATAAAAATGGCTCCTCAATTTTTCTAAGTTTAGGAGTATATATCTTTTGAAGATGTAAATAATTAGCCTTTGACATAAAACCCATTTCTGTTTCTTCAACTTCAGGTAAATATACTGTTCTTAGAGTAGTATCAAACTTAGTAAATTCTGTCTTATCGCTCATAAAAAATTTGCCTATATGCTTTACTTTGGGAAGATTAATTTCTTCAAGCTCTGGACCTGATGCCAGAAAAGAATCTCCTATGTCCTCCACATTTGGAAGATTTAACCATTTCAATGTTTTATTTCCATGCAAAAAATCATTTCCTATTTTTTTCACATACGGATTTGAATAACCAATTATTTGACTAAAAGCATTTAACTCAATGACTACAGGTTCTTTTTCATTTTTAACTTTGATAGTTATTATTTTAATCTTTTCATTTGAATTATCTAACTGTTTTAATGACATATTGATACTTTCAATATCCAAATTTCTAAAATATTCACTAAATGAATCTTCTTTTTCTTCTATATATGGTTCAACTTTTTTCTCTTTAGCATTAATAATAACTCCATTATCAAGTAATACATTTGTTCCTAAATTATCATTATTATCATTTTTATTTATATTTATGGCATTTCCATTATCTATAACTATATTTCCCGGACAATAATATACTCGTCTGTGACTTGAAGCAATGTATTCTAGTCTGTTTACTTTATAAAACTTTCCGGTCATTCGCTCTCATATAACCACCTAAGCCAAAATCTGGAATATCTATACCATAATTAAATCGATATCCATGCTCTCTCCAAAGTTTTTTTTGAAAACTTTTAATTAATCCAGGTGCTAATATATCCAAATCTCCATTTAATGCATTATTTGGATATTTGACTGAATGATTATGCCTGCTTATTACAGATAGACGAGAAATATTATCAGAGCCACAAAGAATAGGTTTTGAAAATTGAATTCCAAGCACAGACCTACCATAATCATCATCTCTCTCAGGAGGCTTTTTTACACTAACTCTTCCAGCATCCCTTCTTACTGCGAAAAAAACTAACGCTTTTTTTAATCTATCATCAGCAAAGGTACATAGTTCATCTCCTGGCTCATAATATTTTAAGAAATATTGCACATCCTTTTTTGTATCATATTCTTTTGGATCTCCTCTTCTTGAGAAAGAATCTGATGTGCATTCATACAAATCATATCCGGCTTCATCAAGTAACTCTTCAGGGGTTTTATCTGTATCAACTCCATCTTTTCTTTTCATCTCAAGTTCAGCAAGAGCAAAAATATACTCTATAAACAAAGATGTTGTTTCTTCGCCTCCTGCTTTAATGTCATTTCCAATATTCTTTGAATTTGTAGCAAAATTTTCTTTTAATATTTTAAGTAATAATCCTTCATTTTGTAATATTCTTTGAAAACTTGTCCTACAAAAATGCATCAATTCCTCGCCATATATTTTTCTTATTCTTCTTAATTCTTTAGGTAGTTTTAGTCTTTTTTCTTCTCTTTTATCTTCCATTTTTTATTTCTTTCTATTTGTTTTATGAATATATTCTATAAATTCCTTTTGATCATCATTAAGCAAATATTCCATATTTATATAAGAAATCAATATTATCGTATCTCTACTTAATCCTTGGTCTTTTAACGACTTTTCTTCATCATATTCCCAATGATAATTAGTATCTTTATTTTCTTTTATTGCTTGAATTAGTTCTTTTGGAATTTTATTATAGTCTTCTTCACTCAAATGATTTAATATTTCATCAACTTCCACTAATCTTTTTTTATAATCTACCATCCACTAATCCTTCCTACCCATACAGTCTTTTTAATAAAACTTCTTTACTATCATCATTATAGATGATTCTCATAGTTTCAGCTTCTTGAAGAGTATCTTTATTTCTACCATACTTACTATCTAAATCTCCAAATGTATACATAAAGCAATAATCTTCATATTCTTTATCCAACAATCTTTCATCAATAATAATAATATCATTTTCTTTAGGTAATCTATTTACGCTTAAAAAATCTATTACTAAATTATATATTTTTTCTTCATCATCAATTAGAGTATAGCTCGCATCATTAATTGTTAGTATTTTAAGTTTTTTCATAGTTTCTCTCCTATATTTCGAAGGTATCCCCATCATTAGGAACAATAACATTTTCAATCATATTACTTTTAATATAAACTCTTGTTTTATCTTTCATATGTGTTGGTATAATCCTACATTCTTTATATTCTTCATGCAGTGCTTTTATATTATCATATCCCATATGAGCTTTATTTCCTTCTATATCAGACATATCCAAAACGCAAGCATTTGATTCTTTTACAATATTTTTTACGCTATCACAAAGGCTTGAATCACCTGAAAATCCTATCTTTTTTTCATCATGTCTCAATATAAAGCCATATGCTGGTTTGCAATCCCCATGTTCCACTTCATATGAAGTCACATAGTATCCTGGACATATTTCTTCATCATTTAGTTTAGAAAATTCAATAAAATTTACATTTCCATCTTTTTTCTTTTCATCATAATTCCTTAGACAATCTTCTCCAAAGAATAATCTCATTAAAGACTTGACTTTATCTTCAGTACCTATTGGGCAGTATATATTTATTCTTTTTTCTGCCTTTGAATAAAATCTTTTCATCAAAAAAAATGGTAAATCCGCATAGTGATCTCCATGTAAATGTGTGATAAGCATTGCTTCTAATTCTTCTATTTTGCCGCCCTCTTGGACAACTGTCTTTGTTATACCATTACCACAATCAACAAGAATTATGTCATCCACAAGACTACTAGCACTTCTCTCAAATGCACCTATAGCACCTGTTCCTACTAATTTTAATTTCATTTTTTACCTCTCCCCAAATTGATATTTTTATTATATCATATATGCGTGAATTTGTGATATAATATCTACGCAAATGTAATGGCTTTTAAGTCAAGGAGGTTTTTATGTCTAGAAAAAGGAATTTTTTGAAAACAATAATAATTTTAATTCTAATACCTATTTTTATTTTTCTTTTGTTTAAACAATACAAGTCAGAAAACGAGTGTGATATGGAAGCTCCTATTCTGACTTCTGAAGAAAATCATGAAATAGTTGAAGAAACTCCTAAAGAAAAAATAACAAAAATAAAATTCTCATGTACGGGTGATACAATGGTGCACAATACACAATTTAAAGATGCCTACAAAAATGGTGCATACGACTTTTCTTATGTTTTTGAAGAAATAAAACCATATATTTCTGATGCGGATTTTGCTATAGGAAATCTTGAAACAACTTTCAAAGGCGATGGAAATTATAGTGGGTACCCTATGTTTAATTCTCCAGAAATACTTGCAAACAATTTAAAAGATGTAGGATATGATGTACTTACTACTGCAAATAATCATAGTTTAGATACAGGATACACGGGAATAGAAAACACAATAAACGTCTTAGATTCAGTAGGCATAGCTCATACTGGAACTTTTAAATCTATCGAAGATCATGATCAAAATTTATATATTGAAAAAGATGGAGTAAAAATTGCTATATTTGCGTATACTTATGGTACAAATGGTATCGCCGTTCCAAAGGGCAAAGAATATTGTATCAACATTATTGATAATGACTCTATCTTAAAAAATATAGAAAGTGCAAAAGCAAATAACACTGACATTATTATTGCTTGTATGCATTGGGGTGTAGAATACAATACATCTCCAAATCAATCTCAAAAAGACTTAGCAAACTTATTATTTGAAAATGGTGTGGATATAATAATAGGAAATCATCCTCATGTTTTAGAACCAGCAGAAAAAAGAACCATCACTCTAGATGATGGTTCAACAAAAGACTGTTTTGTAGTATATTCACTCGGAAATCTTGTATCTGGTCAAACTCAAACAAACACAAGAACTTCTATTGTATTAAATTTGGAAGTTAGCAAAAGCAATATGAAGCAAGGCATCACAATTGATAATATAGATTATATTCCTATATATACCTACACTAATCCAAAATTTCAAAATTATAAGTTAATAGATATAAACAAAGAACTTCAAAAATATGATTCAAAAGATTCTACATCTGTAATAAATTCTTCAAATCATAGTTTCTTTGTATCTGAAATTCAAAGATTAAACACTATGTACGAAAATATTAAATAGATTTTATTAAATCTAAAACCTTCTGAGTATAGATATCTCTATACTCTTTTTGTTTGTTCTCTTTCATAATTTCTAAATAGTCCATAATTATATTTGCAAGAGAAACAAAGTGATCTTCTTTCCATCCCTTTGTAGTCATTGCAGGAGTACCTATTCTTACACCTGAAGATTTTAATGGTGGTAAAGTATCATTTGGTATTTGATTTTTGTTTAGCGTAATGTGTATAAGATCAAGTTCTTTTTCAGCTTCTCTTCCAGATACGCCTACAGAATCATACACATCCAAAACAAACATATGATTATCTGTACCACCAGATATTACCTTAAAGCCTCTATCTATAAATGCTTTTGAAAAAGCACTTGCATTTTTTACAATCTGATTTGCATACTCTTTGAATTCTTTCTTTGAAGCTTCTTCAAAGCATATTCCTTTGGCAGCAATTATATGCTCAAGTGGACCACCTTGTATTCCAGGGAAAA
>CAYYBL010000003.1:0-52161 GCA_964470175.1 uncultured Lachnospiraceae bacterium
TTCTGGACACAAGCCTAGATGAGGTCTATTTGCCCTGCAGTGACTCGAGAGCAATCCTCAGTATATAATTTTTTTCATTAGTTTCATATCATTTCTCTCTTCTTTTTTTTATATATTTTATATCTAATACTTTTTTTATACAATTAAAATTAAATTAATTTTTTTATCTCATTTAAAACATCTTCTACATATCTCTTATCTACAGAAGAAAATGGTAATATTGTACTATATGATATTCCGAAGAATTTTTTTATACGTTCTACTTCATTTTCAACTTTTGTCTTTGCAATCTTGTCAGCTTTATTCGCAAGTACAATAAAAGGTAAATTTGACCTAAGTATGTAATCATACATGAGCATATCATTAGATGTTGGATCATGTCTTATATCTACAATAAAAATTATAAGCACGATATTATCTCTATTTTGCAAATAGTCTTCTATATATTTACCAGAAAATACTTTTTCTTCTTTGGACATCTTACTGTACCCATATCCTGGAAGATCTACAAAATAAAACTCATCATCTATATTGTAAAAGTTTATTTGTCTTGTCTTCCCTGGTACATTACTTGTCCTTGCTAAGTTTTTTCTATTTGTCATTGCATTTACAAATGAAGATTTTCCAACATTCGATTTTCCAACTAGTACAATCTCTGGCAAGTTTCCCTTCGGATATTGATTTTTGCTCGTTGCTGAAATTTCAAACTTTGGATTTTTAAAATTATTTTCCATCTTTTCTCCTTTATTTGTAAGGGGTCAATACAGTTTCCTGCATGACCCCCTTTTGTAACTTTTTTATGGACGTGCAATCAATTATACATCATCTCTTATAATGAGATCCTCATTTTTGGGACCAACTCCAAGATACTTTACAGGCACGCCGACAATCTTCTCTATACAACGGATAAAGTGTTTGGCTCTCGTGGGAAACTCATCAAATGATGTTTCCTTTCCTGAAAGCGACCATCCACCTGAAAACTTTGTATAAATAGGCGTTGGCTGAACTCCTGTAAGTTCAATATCATCAGGATAATAATCTATGATCTCACCCTGATACTCATAAGCTGTACAGATTTCTACAAAACCTTCCTGATTTCCAAATTCGCCGATAGAGTCCATGTGGTTTATGCAAAGATAATCTGCACCTGATACTTCTCTGGAGAGCTTAGCAAGTACTGCATCAAATGCACCGACTCTCCGAGGTCTCTTCGTAGTTGCGCCATATTCACCAGTAAACTCCCTCAATCTATCTCCAATCATAAGATCATTACCATTTTTGCTGTAGCTCTCAGGTAATTTTCCATCCTTGTCGATATGAGAAGGGTATTCTGTAGGAAACGGTCCATTTCCCACTCTGGAGAAATACGCTTTGAAAATAGCAACTACCTCAGTCACATCCTTATGACTCAAATGAGCCCCCGAAAGTGTTCCAAGAGTATTTGAGTCGCTCGACGTAACATTCGGATAATCTCCATTTTCGATGCTAAGCCTTACAGCCTGTGCACCTTCCACGACGATTGTCTTCGAAGGATCCACCAGGTAGCTCTTCACAAACTCATGACCATTAACAACCATTTTTTTCAAAATAGGTTCATAGGACTTCAGTTTGCTGGCAACGCTGCTTACCGCATCAATTGCATCTCCAGGCTGAAGATACTTCTCGAAAAGCGGCATATGTGCCCTCATTATGACTTGCAGCTTTTTCTCGAGCTGTTCTTCAGGAAGGAAAATATCATACACTTTAAGAGCAATTCTGTTGATCTTATCTGCATATGCCGGACCAATTCCTCTTCCTGTAGTGCCGACTTTGTTATCTTTGATAGACTCGTGAACCTTATCGAGTACTTTGTGATAAGAAAGAAGTACACATGCTGTACCACTTATCTTAAGCCTATCCTCCACATCATATACCCCATACGACTTGAGTGTTTCGATTTCTTCAAAAAGTGTTTCAAAATCTACGACAACTCCCTGCCCTATGAGACAAGTTGTGTTCGGGTATCCAATACCTCCAGGTACCAAGTGAAGAGCAAGTTTCTTTCCGTTTACAAACACTGTATGACCAGCATTTGCTCCGCCAGTTGCTCTTATCACCAAATCAGCATTTTGAGAATAGAAGGATGAAACCTTACCTTTACCTTCATCTCCCCATGCTCCTCCAATAGTGACGATGACTTTTGCCTTATCTATGCTTTGCATTTTGTTTCCTCCTATGCAAGAACTAGGGTTAATAAGTTACTCTTTTTGCACCTCCATTCATAATTACTGTACATCATGACTATAAAAAGTTACACCAAAAATAGTCCATTATATTTTACCATATTTTTGCCTTAAAAACAACTATATACTATCTTGGTTTTATTATTTCCGTTCCACCCATATATGGTACAAGTACTTTTGGTACTTTTATACTTCCATCTTCTTGATAATTATTTTCTATAAGACCTATAAGTCCTCTTGGACTAGCTACTACAGTATTATTTAATGTTGTAACATAATAGTTTCCTTTTTCGCCTTTTGCTCTTATACCAAGTCTTCTAGCTTGTGCATCTCCAAGTATAGAACAACTTCCAACTTCAAAGTACTTCTTTTGACGAGGACTCCATGCTTCTATATCACATGATTTTACTTTTAGATCTGCTAAGTCACCGCTACAGCATTCAAGTGTTCTTACTGGTACATCAAAATTTCTAAATAATTCTACTGTATAACTCCACATTTTATTATACCAATCCATACCTTCTTCAGGTGTACAAAGAACTATCATTTCTTGTTTTTCAAATTGGTGAAGTCTGTATAATCCTCTCTCTTCTAGTCCATGTGATCCTATTTCTTTTCTAAAGCATGGACTATATCCTGTATATGTAATAGGAAGTTCTTTTTCAGGAATTAATTCTCCTTTAAATTTTCCTATCATACTATGTTCTGATGTACCAATTAAAAATAAATCTTCATTTTCAATCTTATACATCATGGCATCCATTTCTTCAAAGCTCATTACACCATCTACTACATCTCCTCTAATCATAAATGGTGGAATGCAATACGTAAATCCTTTGTTTATCATAAAATCTCTTGCGTACGCAAGCATTGATTCATGAAGCCTTGCCACATCTCCAAGTAAATAATAAAATCCAAGTCCACTAGTACGTCCTGCACTTTCTTTATCAAGTCCACCTAATTTTTCAAGTATATCTGCATGATGAGGAATTTCATAATTTGGAACAAATGGATCTCCAAACTTTTCTACTTCAACATTATGGGTATCATCTTCACCTATTGGTACAGAATCATCCATGATTTGAGGAATTTTCATCATTATACTTTTTATATTATCTTTAAGTTCAGCTTCATGCCCTTCATTTTTAGCAAGTTCATCATTTATTTCTTGCACTTCACTTTTTCTTTTTTCTGCGTCTTCTTTTTGTCCTTTACCCATTAATATACCAATTTCTTTACTAATAGAATTTCTCTTCATTCTAAGTTCATCACATTTTAGAGTAAGTTCTCTTTGTTCTTTATCAAGTTTCAACACTTCGTCTACAAGTGGAAGTTTATTATCTTGAAATTTTTTTCTTATATTTTCTTTTACCATGTCTGGATTTTCTCTTATTAATTTTATATCTATCATTTTTATAATCTCCTATTTTTATTTTTTATATTTTTGACAAGCTTTACCCCCAGGACTCCGAGTCATATGTTATTTTTTTAACTAAGTAATAATGAACTTTTTCCATTTTAAACCTCCTAAAAAAATCACCCTCATGCTTAAACAGCATAAGGGCGATGTTATTCGCGGTACCACCTATTTTTATATCTCTATAATTACTATAACCTGTAATCATTCGGCCTAGTTTTCTAGGAAGCTTCTTAAGAATAGATTTCATAAAGTACTTTATCTATTTTCACCAACCATAGACTCTCTTTAAAAGTTTAACTTTATTACTTAGTTCTTAATCAAATGCTTTAATCCTATATGTATTCTATTATACCACAATTTATTAATTTGTAAAGTATTAGCTTATTCATTTAATGTAATACCACCATTTCTTAATTCGTAGCAATATCTTATGTATTCTTTTTTATATGGCACAAATTCTCCTTTATCAATCATATCTAATACTTCTTCTATAGATGCCCATTTAGCATCTTGTACTTCCTCTGGTTGAAACTTAAGAGTACTTATATCCACATTCCTATTAATTATATAAATATCATCAAATCCTTCAGAAAAATTAGCTGTAATTTTAGGATGTATTTTAGAAAAATCTATATCAAGTCCAATTTCTTCAAATAGTTCTCTATGAACACCTTCTCTACTATTTTCTCCTGCAAGAACAGAACCTCCTGCAGTCATATCCCATCTATTGGGGAAAACCTTTTTATCTTTTTGCCTATGTTGAATTAGCATCTCTCCTTTATCGTTAAAAATACAGCAGTGTACTACTAAGTGATATTCTCCTTTTTGAAGCTTGGTTCCTCTTATTAGTATTCTTCCTGTTTTATTTCTATCCACATCATAAATATCCCATTTTTCCATAAAATTTATACCTCCTTATTAAATAATTTGCTTATATTACCAATATAATAAGCATCAAGTTTTGACATAGCTCTTGTTATAGCTACATATAATAATTTAATATCGAGTAATAAATCTTTGCTGTATTTTTCTTCACTTACATTAAATAAAGTTACCACATCAAATTCTAATCCCTTTGCCAGATATGAAGGAACGATGCTAATTCCTGCATTATATTCCGAGTCTTTAGAATTGATTAGTTTTACATCTGATCTATATTTTTTTATCTTCCTTTCTATTCTGTCACACTCATCAATATCTTTACCAATGATTGCAATCGATTTATATCCTTCATTTAAGTAATTATCTATTTTTGCATTTATTTCTTCTATAATTTCATCCTCGTTATTTTTAGAGATAAATTCTATCGAGTTCTTCCTATCAATTACAGGATTGCCTTTTAAGATAAATTTCTTATCATCATCTGGAAGCTTATCTATGACATTGTTTGCCTCATTCATAATATCTTTTGTTGTTCTATAAGTTTTAGAAAGCGTTAAGTATAAAACCGATTCATTTGGAAATTCAACATCTATAAATTTCTTCCAATCATTTATTCCTCTGTAGTAATGAACCCCTTGAGCAATATTTCCAAGCACTGTCATTGAACTACTGTTTAAAATTGTCTTCAAAACCGAAAATTGAAATTCACCATAATCTTGTGCTTCATCCACAATTACATGTTTCATATTCTTTTTGTTTTTCAGTCCATATACTTTATAGTGTAGATAAATTATAGGTGCTAAATCTTCAAAGGATACTTCCTTTTTATTTAGATTTTTTAGTGTATTCTTTCTTAAATAATCTTCAAGAACTCTATCTTCTAATTTATTTACTATAAAATATTCTATAAAATCTTCATAAAGAGCTGTGGAATCTAATCTTTTTATTTTATTAAAATAAAAATCCACAATTTTTATATCATCTTTTTCAAGTCTTTTTAATAATCCTTCAGTTTCTTCAAATATTTCTATTCTTCGTTTCCTTTTTTCCTCTTCTGTTATATCTTCTTTTAGCATATTATTAATTTTAATTTTTCTTTTTAAAGCAATTGTCTTTTCAATTTCTTCCTTATTGTTTTTAATCTTTGAAAAAACATGTTTTTTTATTTCTCTAATTCTGCTTTCGAAATCAAGATTTTTATAATTTTCTTTAAACAGCTTTTGCAAGTCTTCTCTGCTATATAGTCTCACACAATCTAAAACGAAATCTTCATTTGGCAAGAAATTTTCTTCAAGTTCTTCTAAATACATATCAACGTAATCTTTAAATTTTATAGAAGATTTAAACTGTGATTCTCTTATCATAATTGAAATATTTCCATTGTTTATATCATCAAAATCTTTATTTACAATTTCCACCAGTTTTTCATTATTATCAGAAGTCTTTAATTTCCTTCCTATTATTTCATATGCTAGATCTTCAAATGTGTATTGTTTTACATTTTCCACTCCTAAGTCAGGTAATACGTTAGATATATAATTTAGGAAAAACTTATTTGGAGCAATTATCATAAACTCATCCGGATCAAATTTGTTTTCACAGCTATAAATTAAATAAGCAATCCTATGCAAAGCAATAGTTGTTTTTCCACTTCCTGCTACACCTTGCACTATCAGAGCTTTATTCATGCCAGCCCTTATTATACTATTTTGTTCTCCTTGAATAGTAGCTACTATATTTTTTAGTCTATCATCTGCTTTTTCTTCAAGCGCTACCTGAAGAAGCTCATCATTTGCTTTTATATCAATATCAACATATTTTTGAAGTATTGTATTTTCTATCAGATATTGTCTTTTAAGTGATATAAAGCCTTCAACTGTTTTCATTCCGCAGAACTTCATAACTTGCATTTCCTATTCGTCCGTCATAGTATAAGTTTGCAATTGGCGATCGCCAGTCAACAATTATTGCATCTTGTGAATTGCTATCTAATACCGATATTTTTCCAATGTACAAATTTTCTGTTTTGTCTTCATCATCTTGTTTGAAATCCACTCTTGCAAAGTATGGCTTTTCCATAATTTTTTGCAGATTTCTTAATTTTTGTTCATTCATATATAGGATATGTGCTCTTACATATGAATCTTTTGAGTAATGCTCTGATGTCTTTTTTAAGGATTCTTCCAAAACTTTTTCTTCTACCTTAAGTTTCCCCAGGGTATCCTTCAACTTTTCTTTTTCTCTTAAAAATTCCTTTTCGTCCATTTTAAACCTCCAAAATTTAAATTAGATATCTAGTATTTAAGTACCTTTATCTTAAACACCAGAACTTTCAGTTAGAAAAATTATGATTTTTGAAACGCCAAAAGGACATCTATTTTAAAAAAAAATAGATGTCTCCCTTCTTGCATCATTAAAAACGTACCCGAATATTATATACAAAATCCGATATAAAAATCAAGTCTTTTTTAACATTTTTTTAAGCACTACAGAGTAGTGCTTAAAGTTCTTCTTCATTTAATTTTTTAGTTATCATTTTCAGTGCCTTTTCTCTTGGGACTGTTATTATATGTCCACATCCCTCACACTTTAGTTTGAAGTCAACTCCTATACGAACAATCTCCCACGTACTTGTACCACATGGATGTGCCTTTTTGGTTTTTACAATATCTCCTATATCATAATCATACTTTTCTTTCATACTACACTTCCTTATTTAATCTTAAAAGCACTTCTTTTTCACCTAGCACTTTCATTATTTCATATAAATCTGGTGTATTATGTCTTCCTGTAATCTTCACTCTAAGTACTGTACTTATATCTCCTACATGTCCTTTATATGATTCTGGATTTTCTTTATACTCTTTTACTTCTCTTGCATATCCCAATTCTTCTGATAAATCTTTTATTTTATTAAACCATGTTTCTTTATCATCATTTGCATCATAGTATTTTTCAACATATAGTTTAACTATCTTATTTATTTCATCCTTATCAGTTATGTTTTGATATTCAAACTCTGTATTTTCTTTAAATTTTTCAGGATACATATAGCTTATGATATATTTAATATCAGACCATTTAGCTATATCTTTACGTGGTTTTTGATTACCTCTTTCTATCCCTAATACCTTTAAAGAATACTCTTTATCATCAAGCATTTCTTTAAGTTCTTGGTCATAAGTCTTAGCCCAATTATATGCTTCTTCATACACTTTATTTGCATCAAATTTTGAAATGACATTTTTTGAAACATCATTCATTTTCACCATATCAAAAAGAGCTCCACTTACACCCATTTTCTTTATATCAAATGGAAATTCATCCAACGTCTTATCTTTATTTTGCTTTCTCCAAATCTCAAAATTTGAATTAGCAATATTTATAAGATACTCTTTTACAGATTCTTTTGGAATACCTACTTCTGTATAATAGCTTACTGCAGCTTCTGGATCTTTTCTTTTACTAAGTTTTCTTTTAGATTCTCCTTCAAGTTTCATAAGTTGAGCTGTATGTGCATACTTTGGTGGTTTAAATCCAAGACTATAAAAAAGTTGTATATGAAGTGGTACAGATGGAACCCATTCTTCACTACGAGTAACTATGGTAGTTCTCATCAAATGATCATCTACCACGTGTGCAAAGTGATACGTAGGAAGTCCATCAGATTTAATAATAATAATATCTTGATCATTTTCTGGAAATTCAATACTTCCCTTTATAACATCTTTATATTTTACTCTTTTTTCTGGATCTCCCATAGATTTAAATCTTATAATATATGGCTCTCCTGCTTTTATTTTTTCAGCTGCCATATCTATAGGCATATTTCTACACTTTGCCCATTTTCCATAATAACCTGTCCTATCTCCAGATTTTTCTTGTTTTTCTCTTATATCTTCCAACTCTTCCGGCGTACAAAAGCATGGATATGCATTACCTTCTTCAATCATTTTCTTTGCATATGATTTATAAATTTCTCCACGCTTACTTTGAACATATGGGCCGTAGTTTCCTTTGTCGTTTCCATCAAGCATTTCATATTCATCAGGAATAATATCATAATCTTCAAAAGACTTTATGATTTCTTCTTTTCCATTTTCTATTTTTCTCTTTTGATCGGTATCTTCTACTCTTACAAAAAATACACCACCAGTTTGAGATGCAATTTTTTTAGCAACTAATCCTTGAAATAATCCTCCAATATGTATAAATCCTGTAGGGCTTGGTGCTACTCTAAGTACTTCAGCACCTTCCTTAAGATTTCTTTCAGGATATTTTTCTTCATAATAAGTATAGTCTTTAACATCTGGAAATATCAAATTTGCTAATTCTTTTCTATCCATTTTTTCCTCTCTTCATATATCATTATTAATAACTTATATTGTAGCAAAATAAAGTCTTTCTTTCAATGCCTTTACGATACAAAACTATTCTCTTTCATCATCCACATCTATAATAAGAGACTTATCTAAAGTATCTGCTTTTTCCGAATCTTCTAATATTCCTGTCTCCTGAGCAATTTTTTGTGCTTCTTCGCGACGTTTTTCATATATTTCTCTTGCTAATTCTTTTGCTTTTTTAGGTGTAACAGGTCCTTTTCCTGTTATAAATGCTTCAGCCATTATCTCTTCAGCAATCCATCCAATCATTTCTTCTACATCTACTTTTCCATCAGGCTTAACATTTCCACAATCTAAACTTACTTCACCCTTTGGAGTAATATGAACAGACGCTAATCTAGTAATTGTCTGTGCTTTCCAATCAATAAAAAGAATTTGAGTTGGATCTGTTTCCATATGTCCTCTAACGGAAGATGTAAATTGTACTTTAGCAGAAGGATCACTTCTTATATATTCACTATACATATCAAAATTAAAATCGTGAACATATTCACTAAATCTTCCTGTTAGATTTCTAATGATAGTACTTTGGTATCCTGTATATGGCAAAGGATTTCCTTTAACATCTGTTCCCTTTTGAAAATCTGTAAATAACTCTGTACTTTTTATATAGCAATATGGTTTATCATAATATGGACGATAAACCATATATCCATATTCTTCCGGCTGATCTTCGCTTTTTCCAGATCTTTTTATTTTGGTTACAACAACTCTTTCTTTCTCATAGCTAACATCTTCGCAAACAACTTCACCATCTTCGATAGCTTTTACTTCTTCCATAATTTTTTGTTTTGCAACCTCTAACATTCTTGTTCTTTCATCAATATCCATAAGTTACGCCTCCATAATTATTGGTAAAATCATTGGATTTCTTTGTGTTTTCTTAAACACAAAATCCTTTAGAGAATCTCTTATAGATGTCTTAAATGAATTCCAATCAGTATTTCCACTTTCAAAACATTTCATTATTTCTACATTTACTAAGTCCTTTACCTCTTCCATAAGATTTTCAGACTCTCTTACATAAACAAAACCTCTTGAAATAACATCTGGTCCTGCAACTATTTGTTTAGACTTATCCATAGTAAATACAACAATTATAAGTCCATCTTGAGATAAATGCTGTCTATCACGAAGTACTATATTTCCTACATCTCCAACTCCAAGTCCATCAACAAATATGCTTCCAGAAACCACAGAAGTTGTAAGTTTTGCTTCTCTTTGGTCAAGCTCAAGTACTTTTCCATTTTTCATCAAAATAATATTTTCAGCAGGTATTCCAACCATTCTTGCAGTATTTCTGTGTGCAATAAGCTGTCTATACTCACCATGAACTGGTATAAAGTATTTTGGTCTTACAAGAGATAGCATAAGTTTTTGTTCTTCTTGGCATGCATGTCCTGATACGTGTACATCTGCAAGAGAACTATATATAACTTCTGCCCCTATTTTCATAAGATCATCAATTACCTTTGCAACAAATTTTTCATTTCCTGGTATAGGAGTAGCTGAAAGTATTACAAGGTCATTTGAATTTATATTTACCTTTCTATGTTCACCATTTGCCATTCTTGTAAGTGCTGACATAGGTTCTCCCTGACTTCCTGTTGTGATTATCACAAGTTGGTCATCTCTATAGTTTTTAAGTAAATCAATATCTATGAATGTATCTTTAGGAGCATGTATATAGCCAAGTTCAACAGATGTTTCTATCATCTTAACCATGCTTCTTCCACAAACAGCTATTTTTCTGTCATTTGCAACTGCAGAGTTAACTATTTGTTGAACTCTATGCATATTTGAAGCAAATGTTGCCACAACTATTCTCTTTTTGCAATTTGTAAATAACTTATCAAACACCTCTCCAACAGTGCTTTCAGACATTGTATATCCTTTTCTTTCAGCATTTGTACTATCTGAAAGAAGTGCAAGTACTCCTTTATTTCCAAGTTCTGCAAATTTTCCAAGATCAATTTTTTCAGAATCAATAGGAGTATAATCTATCTTAAAGTCACCAGTATGTACTACTACTCCTACTGGAGTATGTATAGCAAAAGCTACAGAATCTGGTATACTATGACAACTTCTTATAAATTCAACTTTAAAGCATCCTGCATCAACTGTGTCTCCTTGATTTACTTCATGTAAGTCAGCCATACTCAATAGCTTATGTTCTTCAAGTTTGTTTTTTATAAGTCCTATAGTAAGTCTTGTAGAATATATAGGAACATTAATTTTTTGAAGAAAATATGCAATTGAACCTATATGATCTTCATGTCCATGCGTGATAAATAATCCTTTTATCTTATCTTTGTTATTTACAAGATATGTAAAATCTGGTATTACAAGGTCTATACCAAGCATATCATCTTCTGGAAATGCTATACCACAGTCTACTATTATTATTTCATTTTCATACTCAAAGACTGTAATGTTTTTTCCTATCTCTTCTATACCACCAAGTGGTATAATCTTAAGTTTTGACCTCTTAAAAGTATTATTTAAGAAAAACTGTCCTTGCAATGTCTCATCCAAAGACTTTTTAGGTTTTTTAATTTTTTCTCTTGGTTTCTTTTTCTCATCCTTTTTTTCAACATCAGCTAGTATACTCACATTTTTCTTCTTTTTTATCTTTGGTTTTTCTCCAAATTCTTGTGTTTTATTTTTCTTAAAATTTGGATTTTTATGAAACTTTTTTTTCTTTTTTCTAATTTCATTATTTGGATTTAAATTTTCATTTGTGTTCTCATCCATTATTTAATTTCTCCTCTCATTTTTTTGAACTTAACGTAAAAATAAGCCTTAAAAAGACTTATTTAAAAAATAAAATATTTAGTTCAATCAAAAAAACATAAACAAAAGAAGGTTATACATGTACGGCCCCATAACCCTAAATCTTTATATTCAATTTTCCAAATGAAATAAAACAATTTAAGAAATATAATTTCGAACTTCCTTAAATTTAAATTTTATTTTTTAATTTATAAATCTCATTAAATTCTGCAAATATTATACAACAATATGATGCAAAAAGTCAAGAATATGAGATTTTATAAATAATCTACCAATCACTATCCCAATCTGTCGAACTTGAATCCCATGAATCAGATGAATCCCAAGAATAATCATCTGAATCTGATGAAGAAGAACTATGTTCTTCAAGGTAGGTAGAATATGCACTTGAAGAATAAAAATCTGTAGCACGACTACTATCTAAAGTACTTTCTCTATATTCTTCATAGTTCTTTTTTAAGTCTTTATCTGGAATACTACATTCTCTCCACTCATCGTAATAATCATCATATCTAAACCACGAGTTATTATAACAATAATAGTAATCATCATTATATGGATAATATCCATTTCTTTTAGATTCTGACACAGTAGTAAAAATTAAAAATGAAGACACTGTAACAAATACGGCAAAAAACAAAGCAAGTGGCCTAAAAGATTTTCTTCTATTAGAATTTGATTTATTATGTGTTTCATGATTTGATTCATAGTTTTTAGGATTATTGTGTTTTTGATTCCATATCTCATCTTTAAGTCTTTTATATAATTCATTTACAGCATAAGCTTCATCTTTTCCAGAATATCTTATAGCTCTTGATCCATCACCTTTATTTTTGTATACGACAAATTCTCCAGTTTCCTCATCTTTATATATACCAAAAGCCTTAGCACCTTGATAATCTTTTCCAATAAAAAACCTTGTCGTTTTTTCATCTGGCAAATTATGGTCAACATACCACTTCTTTAGTTCTTCAATAGTTTTTGGATCTTTTGAAATATTTATTTTTTCATCTTCAGTATTATTATCCATTTTGCACAACATCTCCATTATAAATTTTAAATAATCATTTATTTACAATTTTGGTTATTATAGGTCTCAATATTTCTTCATCAGTAATAATCGATATATTATCATCTTCTCCAACTTCCATTAATAGAAGACTCGATTTATCTGAAACTATTAAATCATCTTTTACTTCTTTAAACGGTGCAACTAAAATATATTGCTTCCCTTCATTTACAGTTTCTCCGATTACAATAACATTATCCATGCTTTCATTTTCAAATTTTAATATACTTCCTTGTTCATATTTTGGGTCTATAGCCATATTACTTATCCTTTCTTAAAAACAATGATTTTATTTTGTTAATAATTCTTTTTAACAAAGTTTCCTTCTCTATTTTTATTAATTCTGTTTTCTCTTCCTCGATATTTGCTTTTTCTTTCTTTTCAAATAATTCATCTCCTGATTTTATGCTACTTCTAATTTTCATTTCATAATCAACACATGTTTTTTTAATTATTCTCTTAGTCTCTTCATCAGCTACTGGATAATAAGTATACGTAATAAATGCTTTTGTCATTGGTAGAATATCTTGATCATTTAACCTTTTATCATTATCATACTTAAACACATACTGTCCTTCATATGTTTCAATAAATTTTCTTATTTCTTCAGGAAATTTCATATAAATATCATTATCAATATGTTTGAAAATTTCATGTAACTCAGAAAGCATTCTATCTTCTTCTCTTGTATACTCTTTTACCATAATCTTTCTCCTTATTATCTATCTACTTCTATTACTTGACTGTCTCCAGATTCTTGATCTTTATAAATAGTCTCTCCAAAGACTGTAACTTTTCCTATATATTCATGACCAAGTATTCTCTCTAATATTTTAATTACAGCATGTATGTCACCATAAGTAGATTCCACTTCTGCTATTTCATCTGCCGTAACAACATGCATACCTTCCCCAACCTGATGTCCTTCTAACGTCTTTATATCTGTATCATAATCAACTGATATATAAAATTTTTTCTCACTTTGCCATATTTTTACTGGTTTTCCAAATAATTCCATATCAATTACATACTTTTCTGTAGTTGTACCACTATCTGGTGCCACCTCATCAAATAACACCTCTGGACCTTTAAGTACACCAAGCGTACTGCTAAGTGATAAAATATCCCTTTCTAAATTTTCCATTGCAATTCCATATTCTTCATTTTCAATTTTTGCTCTTTCTATTTCACCTGCTGTTCTTTTATCTCCACCGCCAATTGAATAAGCTTCTTCAGCCTTTTCATTATACTCTTTGAATAATTGCTCATTTTCCATATAAATTCGAAGTTCTTCCTTTTTTGCTTCAGTAATCCTTTCAATTGCTGCTTTCTTTTCTGCATCTGTAGCATTAGGATCTTGGATTACTTCTTCAGCATCATGTATTATTTTTTGTTGCTCATTAAACTCTTGAGTAATCTCCATAATTTCATCTTCTTGTCTCGCTCTTTCTTCTGGAGTTTCTCTTTCAAATTGCTTCCTTCCTTCATCTGTGACTTGTATTTCACCTTCATACCTATCTTTTTGTGCACTGATTAATTCTCCCGGATTTTTGATAACAGATCCTGGTATTGTTATAGTCTCTCCTTCTATTTCAGTTGTTAGTATATCAGATACACTTTCAACATTAGCTTTATCTCCTCTTTGAATTTCAGTTTCTCTTCTTTCAACTCTAGTCGTTGCAATGGCTCCTATAAGTATCGTTGCTGCAAGTAAACTACTTCCTATTCTTACTGCCTTTCCTAAAAACACTCTTTTTTTCTTTTCATCTTCATCTTTCTCTTCTTGCTTTTCTTTACCTTGCTTAGATTTTGGAGTCTGACTATATGTTCCTGTATGACCACTGCCACCATATCCGCCTCCTAAGCGATCTGAACTATTTCCCCTTCTACTAGTTCCACTTCCTGTATAACCAATGCCTCTCGCTTTTCCTTCACGACTAGAACCAGTATGTCCTGATTTACCTTTTCCTTTTTCAGAATCACGACCTTTATTACCAGTGCCTCTAGCTTCTCCTTCACGACTAGGACCTGTGCGCCCTGATTTGCCCTTTTCTTCTTCTATTTTCTCACCATTAACCCTACAAATTGCTACAATATCATCAATTGTAATTTCTTCTCGTACCTCTTCTGGTAAGTCCTCAGAATCAACTTTTATAATAAATCTATATCCTGCTTTTCTTCCTAATCCTTTCTTTACTTTTTCTTTTCTTGATCTGGAATTATATAATCATCTTTCATTTGTTAAATCCTCTCCATACAACTATTCGATTATATAATACGTTTTAACTACTGCTATTACAATTACATTCCCATGTCTTTTTATTCTCATTTCAGTTTCGAGGCATTTCCTATAAAACAGAAAGGCGGAGGGTACATTCTGTACCTTCCGCCTTTTTGTTCAAAATGCTAATGCAGCTGCCGCGAAAATCGGCTGTTTTGAGCTTTTGGAAGCTTTGAATCCACGCGTAGAAACCTTCGTGGTTGTGAGCAAATTGTCCATGGAACTCAGGAAGAACCTGTGATACACAGTTTCCCAATCCACGTCGGACTGCTTTGCACTCACATACAGCATTCCCGGTTTCACGAGATCATCAGCTTTTACCTGCTTCACGACAATTTTCTCACCGTATCCATTTGCAGATACGATAACCCTCAGAAAGTCTGCCCACGTTTTCTCATCCGGAATTGAGATGAGTACGGCTTTTCCGAGTTTTAAATTCATGAGCATTTCGTTGTCGAGTTCAGCAAATGATTTGCTTATCTCATTCCTGAGATCCCGGCTCCTACGTATATATGCTGCTTCAATCTCTTCGTGTGTCATCAAAAAGTTCCCTAATGTTGCTCCGTTCATAATAGTCCTCCATCTTTCTGTAAAACTGCGAATTTCAATAAGTTACTATTATATTATACCATTTATAAAGAATAAAGTCAATTATGGTTACCTTTTATGTAAACATAATTGACTTTTACTTTTATATTTAGTATTTTCTATAAATTTATTTATACATCTATTGTAGATCCTATTATTCCAGCATCATTTTTAAAAGCTGCTGTTTTAAATATAGGAAGTTCTTTATTAAATGTTCTATTTGGTTTTTTTAATTCTTCCATAAGCATTTCATATACTGGATGATTCTCATAATATGAAAAACTTCCTCCAAAACACACTATCTCTGGTTCAAAGATATCAATAAGATTTCCAATTCCTATAGCCAGGCAGCAAACCCAATCTTCTATATCTTCTTTAAGCTCTTCCCAATGCTCTTTCATCAGTGTCTCTCTCATGTACTTTCCAGACAAATCTGATATATCAATATTTAACCTATCTCTGATTCTATATTTCATAGACCTTATAGATCCATATCTTTCAAAGCATCCTCTTTTTCCACATGAACATTCAATACCATCTTTTAGCACTGTCATATGTCCAAACTCAAATCCAGAAAATCTTTTTGGCTCTAAGAAATTTCCATTAATAAACGCTGCTCCACCAATACCTGTCCCAATATTTATAAATACAGCATCATCATAATCTTTAAGAATGCCGTATTTTTTTTCTGCAAGTGCAGCACACTTTCCATCATTTCTAACTCTTACTCTCTTATTATACTTGTTTGCAAGTATAGATTGAAGATCAAACCAATCAAGCTTTAGATTCCATGACCTTATTTTTCCACTTGCAATAGTACCAGGAGAAGCAGCTCCTATCGCTTCTATTTTGTCCATGCTTATATCATTTTCTGTAATAATCTTATAAATAAGTTCATCAATATTTTTCACTATTGCATTCTTACTATCTAGCAAATCTTCTGGAGTAAAATATTTATTTTCAACTATTATGAGCTTATCGCCTTCTATAAGTCCAACACCTACATGGCTTCCCCCAAGATCTATACCTATCTTCATAAATTACCTCTTATCTATTGTGCATTTTCCGTATTTGTTTCCTCTACTGTATTTGATGGCCCAAGAAAAACCTCTTTTTGTTCTTCAACCGTTTCATGCAAAGATTCTTTTTCTAATATTCCAGAATCTGCTACTAAATACACTCCTACTCCAAATAAGAAAAATAATATTATCATTAGAATTAAAAATTTAAAATATCTCAAATTATATTCCTATCCTACTTTCCTTTTTCTTCAAAAAATGTTTCTTTTTCTTTGGTCTCATCTTTTTTCTCTTCTGTCTCTGCACTAAAATAATTTGTAAAAGGATCTTTTTTTCCTGTATCATATTTTTTATCATCATTTGAATCAGTCTTTACCTCTATATTTACAGGATTAAATCTTTCATTCGTTCTAATATCACTCTGAGATGTCTTACTTTTTATCTCTGCAAGTGCGTTTGCAGTTTCTTCATTTTTTACATAGCTTATACCATCTATATTTTCATTTTCAGCAGGTACTACACCATAAAGTAATACTCTTACTATAAACACTGAACAAAGTGCTAATGAACCTATAACTATAATATTTCTCAATTTTTCCTTATCCATATTTTACCTTTCAATAGCAACACTTGGTACTAAAAAGGTTGCTTCCAAAACTCCATTATTATTCTTCATTTCAAAATCATTTATAGAAAACTTTAAAAAACCATCTTCTTCAATTTGTTCTATAAAATTTGTTATATTGTGGTAATCACCTTTTACTTCAAATCTCAAATCACAATAAACATATTTGTCTGATAGAGCTGTTACCTTATCTGACTCAGTATAATCATAATGTACAGTGACAGCATTTTTTTCTGCAAAATTTTTTATATTTTGTTTCAAATTATCACTATTTATAATTAACATAGAACTTTCAATGTTTGCAGACAAAGCATCATATGCCTTTTTATTTTCTTCATATGATTTTACTTCTTCTGATAAATTAGAATTTGCTTTTTCAAAATCACTTTTATTCATATTATTTAGTTGACTTTGCAAACCTTGAGTCTCAGCAACTGTTTGCTTTATTGAGCCATAGCTATATCCTATTTTTGAGCCACATAGTATTACTAAAAGTCCGACTAAAAATAAGAATACCGAAAGCCCTATCATTAAGTATTTTCTCATTTATGATATCCTTTCAATTATTTTAATTTTCCTTTTATAGTCAATTCTATAGTATTTCCAGAAGTAGCATTTACACAATCTATTTCTGTAAGTACATCTTCCTTCTTCAATGATTCTACAAATCGAGTTATTTCACCTTCATCATCTGAAATAGCTACAATCTCTATAGTTTTTTCATCACTTTCTTCCTTAATAGACTTTAGTTGCACTTTTGTAGGAATTACATACATGATTTTTACCAATAAATCTGGAATCTTTCCTTTTTCAGTAACCTTAACTGCTTCTGTAATATTTAATCCCATCACTTTTTCATATGCTTTATTGTATTTTTGGATCGTTTCTGTATCTTGTTTTATTAATCCAATTTGATAACTTGATTTTTCAATATCACTTTCGACCATTCTTTTTTGATCTAGAGCTTTATTCATTAGACTTCTGCTACTTACAGCATAAATCAAAATAAATATCATTTCAAAAATAATAATTCTTAGTAATGTCTTTTCTTTTAAGTTTAGTGGCGCTTTGAATAGATCTTTCCATTCTGTAATTTCAAAATCTTCCTTAGCACTTATTTTGGTATCTATTTCTATATCTTCTAGTGTTGAATGTGATATAAAATTTATCTCTTTATTTATATTTTTCAAACAATCTATAGAAAGTGATATAGCTGAGTTTACTTCTATGTACTCCTTTAGTGGATATTTGCTTGTTTTTATATCGCAGAAGAATGGCTTCAAGACTTCACATTTTACCCCAATTTCATCCTCAAAACAAATATCTACATTTCCAATAGTTGCTCCAAGTCCTGTAATATATACCTTTGTATATACATCCTTATCAATAAGTTTTTTAATTTCATCACAAATATTTGATAAAACAATAAGTGTATCATCATAATATCTCGATGAGTCAGAATCAAATAAATCTATGTCTTTTAATGTAGAAATAGATTTTTTTAGAGATGATTCATCTTTATCTATTTTTCTAATAATTTCATTAATTGAATTAGATAAAAGCTCAACTCTTTCAACTCTTCCATCTCTCAAGAAAGAAACCTGAGTTTCTTCTTCAAGATTAACTATTAATGCATTTTCATCTTTATCTTCTACAAGATTTGCGATAGATATACCAATTGGTGTCATACTTGATAAGTCATATTCTTCAAATATTTTACTATTCTTTTCAAGTACACTTTCATATGTAGAAACATAAATTGACTTCAACTTCTTACTGTTTTTTCTATTTACATATAAGCTATATTTTGATACGAAGTCATTTTCATCCACATTATATTCTTCACAAAACTTTGAGAATTCAATCTTTAAAGCCTTATCTATATCTGACTTATCAAGCTCAGAATATGTCTCAAAATAATTATAAAATTCATCTGTAAGATTTATAGCTATAGGTATATCATAACTATCTGTTTCTTCGATGATTTTTTTCACTGCTTCTTCTAAATTCTCATATGTATCAACACTAAAAGAATCTACTGTGTAATTTTTTTTGTTTCTTGTAAGCTTTGCATATTTAATTATATCTTTATCAATATAAATTCCAAGACAACTAATCATTTCTACACTTTTTTAGAGAATTTAAGAACAAAAGGGGACATTATGTAATACTGAATAATATTAATATATGTCAAATGTCCCCGTCTTTGTTCGCCGCGCCAAATTTACGAAGTAAATTTGTGTGCAATTATGCCGAAGGCTTTATATTATAGAAATTTCGTAGATAATTTCTATAATATAAAATTTCTCTAAAATTTAAACTCCTTACGAATATCTAACCTATAATTATTCCAATTATACTCATTTATATTTATACCTTTAAATAAAAAAAAAGTCAATATAATAAATTATCTTGAGTTTACATAAAATTGATTTTTATGTGAATTTATATTATAATATAATTGGAGGTTTTTTATATAAAAAGTGTAACTATAGTATTTGCACAACTACTCTTAAACTAATATCTTCAAGCGAGGTGAAAAAGATGAAACGGAGTAAGCATCTGATTGGAATTTTTCTTATGGCATTGTGTCTTTTTACGTTCAGTACTGTAATCGTGGCAGCTGCGTCTCATGTATATTCGTATACATATTATGACAGCGTGGCTAACAAAACTTTTTACAAGATTTACAAGTTAAACTCATCAGCTGGTATGTACGTGGAAACCCGGCGAATGTATTCAAAAGGGAATGGCCTGTACACTCCGGATGATATCCGTTTAACAGATTCCCTTAAGGGATCAGAGGCACTGTATAACGTATTTGACTCATCCGCAAACTTCTTTTATATACTCTCCAATGGAGACGTATATAAGTATCCAACAAGTGGATCACCCGTACTTGTGAAAAATGGCGGAAAATATTTCGAATGTGATGATAATGATATAGGCATTACTTTGGTTACAACCTCCGGTACCTATAAGTTATCTTCACTGTCCACTCCAATTAAGAGTAAAGACCGCGTTGAGCAATATGAGTCGAACGGAGAAATGGTCTTTAAGGCCTATAAATCCAACAGACTCATGCTTACTCTCATTGTGAGCAAGGACGAAAAAAAGGTTTTGAATTACACGAACCATGTTGTCCTCACAGAGTGCCTGACAGGAACTAAATTTGCTGGAATAGACAAGAACTTGAATGTGTACTTGTACGAGGGTTCTGACCTGTACAAGTTTAAGTACGGATCTTGGTATTCCGCAAGTAAAGCGACAATTCATGGCACATTTTGTGGATACAACAAGGATCAAAATGGATTCACAGTATCCTTCAAAACCTCTAGTGGTTATGAGGATATACGTGTCTTCACAGACAACAAATGGACCGCGAGAAAAACCTACGCCGTAAACAAGGGAAATAAATACGCTCTCCTTTATGTGAAAGGTACGACTACAAGTACTTGCCTGAAGCTTAAAGGCAGCGTGCTGTATCTTGGAAAGAAAAAGGTTGCTACAGGTGTCAGCAAATTTGGATTTATTTCAAGCAAGAAATTTGTGTATATTAAATCCAAAAAAGCATATATCTGTAGAATCAGTTCACCAAAAACAGTGATTAAAACCCTTAAAGCAACCACTCTCAAAAAATCAAACTCCAATGGTTTGGTAATCAAGGTGGGAAAAACAGCCGTAAAGTAAGTATCAAGATTTAATAAAAATCTCCAGTAACTATTAACTCACAGTTTAAGAGTAGTAAAGCTGGCAGGACTTCCTGCCAGCTTCTTCCATTTTAATTTTGTTCTTCTCCTTTATAAAATATCTAAATTTACCTCATTAAAGTTTTCTATCTCTTCTATTTCTTTATTTTCCATATCTATGTGTGAATACTTTGCATTATTTCTTCTAAGTCTGTATACTTTAAGTGGATTATTTTCATACAATTTTTGAACTGTTATTGGTTCATCATCAAAAAATATTCCATTATGATAATCAATATCAATTTCATATTTTTGATTTGCTGTCATTATTATTATATTGTAGTATTTTGCAAGTCCTGAACCAATAAGTTTTTTCATTTGAAAAATTTGATTTTGTTTTGGTATAAAAGTAAGTAAAATAATAGTATGTCCTTTATCTTTGAGCATATTAAAAAACTGCCATGTATCTGGATACACTCTTTCCTTACCATGATCTAGCTCAAAATCAACCTTTTTATAAAGTATCTCTTTATCCATATCATAAAATTCTGATAATACTTCACAGTATGCATATATACTATCTTTAGATGGATTGTATTCATTCTTTATTTTTTCTAAAACTTCATCAAGAGGTATATTTTTGTTTTCTGAAATGCCTTCTGCGACTCCCTCTATCATACTATTTATAAGCCTTTTCGTGTCATATACTGTGTTATCAAAATCTACATAAATATTCATATTATGTCTTCTCCTATCTTTTTTATTCACAACAACCCTATGTGGATAATGTGGATAACTTTGTTAATAATTCTTTTTATTGACTTTCAAAAATCTCTTTTATTCACATTCAAAAAATATGTTCTTTTTTTATAAAAAAGCCGTATATTAGTTATGTATACTAGTGTTTAGCTTTCTTTATATTCTTCAATTTTCTCCTAAAAATAATATACAATACTATTATTACACCTATCATTAAAAATATTAACAAAATAAAAATAATAATTATTTTTAAATCATTTTCATCTTTAACTGTGTTCTTCGTGGTTAAAACAATCTTTTCTTTTATATCTTGCATCTTAAGAAAATCTTCTTTTTGTTCTTCCTTCTCTTCCACTTCAGCCTTAAGCTTATTAGTATCTAAATCATAATTAAACTCTTTATATATCTCATCTTTAGAAAAATTATTGTATCCATACTCAAACATATTTATAGTATCCATATATCTTGCACTATGATTATCCGTTGTAAGTTCTCCATGAAAAATCACTGAAATTAGCTCAAATCCATCTTTATTTGAGCACCCTACAAAGCAATTTTTTGCTGGTGTCGTAAATCCAGTCTTTATGCCTATACAATATGGATAATAATATATGCTAGTCGAATCAAGTAGTTTATTTGTATTAAAGAAATGCCTCTCCCCAATTTCTTCAGTTTGTTCTGGTCCCCAAAACTCTGTGTCTGGCAAGCTACATTCCATAAGATTTGCAAAATGCCTAAATGTCTCATTTTTCATACAATATGATGCAATAGTTGCCATATCATATGCAGTAGTATAGTGATTATCATCATGAATACCATTAGCATTTACAAAATTTGAATTAAAGCATCCTAATTCCTTTGCTTTTTCATTCATAAGTTTAGCAAATTCTTCAGTACTTCCAGAAATATTTTCAGCTATGATTGTCGCAGCTTCATTTGCAGAATGAATCATAAGTACATTTAAAAGCTCTTCTAAAGTGAAAGTTTCCCCTGCTTGAATATTTGCTTTTGTATAACTTTTAGCATCATCAAATGTAACTGCATTTTGAGATGCTGTCATTTTTTGACTTAAATCACATTTTTCAATAGCAATTATAGCTGTAAGAATCTTTGTAGTACTTGCAGGAAATTTTCTGTCATAAATATTTTTTGCATATAATACTTTTCCTGTATTTTTCTCCATAAGAATAGCTGCTTCTGAAAATATCTCTGGTTCACTATTTACAGTTTCTACAGTTATTAATTCTTCTTCATTCTCTATAGGCTCTTCTTCTGCATATATAAATGATGTTAAAAAATATATAATAATTATAATTAAAATAAAAATTTTCTTTTGTTTTGTCATTTCTTTTCCATAATCCCGTATTTATTTAAATCTAATAATGCTGTGTAAACTCTCTTCATTAAAATCTTTAATCACAACATAATGATAGTCTTTATCAACATAATAAATTGCCTTTACTACATCTCCAAGCCTTATTTCTTTTTTGTACATTACTTCAAAATTATCAAACTCATTTATTATAGCTTTTTCTTCGGATATAGCTTCTTTTGCGATGTCCAAATAGTACACATTATTTAAGTGTTTATTCACATCTATAAGGCTTCTCGTGATTTTAAAATCACACTTTGAAATAGGCTCTATTTTGGGCTCTACCAATTTGTCTAAAATCATATCATCCTCAAAGACATGTGTTTCTTCTTGTGTGTATATATCAGTAATTTCTTTACATATAGATACAACCTTACCCTTTTTGACATCCACCATTGACCACTTTGAAGCACCATATGCCACAACTTCATCATATTGATTTTTTACTTCAAAATCACGAAATGCAAAAAATTTATTCACTCCCAAAGACCAAGTTTTTATTTTTATTTCATCTCCATATTTTGGCCTTTTTATGACACTTACTTTCCATGAAATAAGTATCCAACTTAAGTTTGTACGATCAATATCACTTACGCCTACCCCAGCAATCTCCGAATGCATATTCCCAATTTCCTGAAAATATCTCAGAAATGCTGTATTTGTCATTTCAAGATTTGCATTTACATCACTTAGAATAACTCTAAATTTTTCATTTACAAACATTTTTACATCCTTAACCCTTCTCATGTATTATACTAAATTTTTAAAAATTTTTGTATAAAAAAGCAAAAAAAAAAGAAAGTCAATTTTTGACTTTCTTCTTTATAGGAATTACTTGCGTAATTCCTATAATATAAAGCATTAAGCAAGCATTGCACTTAATTCCAAAGAGATTTTACTCCTTTAAAATGTGCATTTACTAGATTTACATCAGTTATCTTTATTACTCCATCATTTCCAGATACATCAGCTACTTTCAATATATATGGATCTGTAATAAGCTTTGTACCTTTGAAATGTGCATTTACTAAGTTCAAATCAATTATATTTATACTACCATTTCCATTGACATCACCCTTTAGTATTATTTCAACATCTTGAGTAACATCACTATCTGATACCACTACTGTATACTCTCTTGTAATATGATTTGACTTTGAAACGCTCATTACATATGTACCAGGTTCTACATCTGAAAATTCATATGGCTGACTCTCAACTTTTCCAGAAGCTACACTTGGAATTGAAGTGCTATAAGATGCATCCGTATCCCCAGATTTAGTAAGACTAATTACTGTAGCATCTCCAGCTTTATCTCCAGCACTTTTTAGTGTACCACTAACGTTCACTCCATCAGGAGTAGTTGGTACTGTAAAGAATATTGTCAAAGATCTATTTGATGTAACATTTGATATTCTATATGTTCCACTTACTTCGCTTCCATTTACAAAAGCTACATTTTCACCTACAGTAGAAAACGAAAGTACGACTCCTGCTCCTTCATTTACAACAAATGTATTATCATTATTGTATCCTATTGGACTTGAATCTGTAGTTGAAACAGTAATGCTTCCTTTTCCATCCCAAACCCAAGTATTTGTAGAATCGTTAAACACAGGACTTCCAATTTCATCATCACCAACAAGTGTAATTGTATATGTTGTATCTATAATTGGAGGTTCTACAGATGAATCTGCAAACTCAGCTGTAAGTGACATCAACGTACCAGTAAATCCTGATACATTCATTCCTTTAAACGTATAAGTTGTTTTGTTTCCACTTGATTGTTTAAATCCATTTACCGAATAACCAGAACCACCTGGAGTAATAAGATTTCCAGTATATCCATCTTCTGCTGTCATTACAATTTTAACACTATCTAGTAAACTCAAATTATCTATTTCACTTGAGGTTCCAGTATATTTTGTATCATTAACATAAACTTCAATTGTACCCTTTCCATCAACAGTGAAGGTTCCTCCTACTGGATTTCCAGCATCTGAAATTTCAAGAGAATATGACCTAGCATTCAAATAAGCCCTTTCACCATAAAAAATTTCACAATTGTAGTTCATAATCTTATCAGATGGACTTGATCCAAAATCTGTTTCTACTCCATTTAATATAAGTTTTGTCCCTTCATAAAACTCACTACTTCCAGAAGTATCAACAGAAAGAGCAACTCCATACGAATACACAACATTAGCATCAAAAGCTGTAATTAGTTCTGTTCCATTCATTTCATATTCATAATTCATATCATCATTTGATGTGATAATACTTCCATCACTTCCTGTCCACTGTTCATAAAGCAAATAATCAATCCCTGAATCATCGGTACATACGCCAGTAAATGTTGGAGGATCTCCAGCATTAAAAGATAACGTTGCTCCCTCAATATTTACAGCATGAACTGCCTCAAACATAGAATAATAAGCAAAATCAATATTATAATTCATACCAGTATTAGCATCAGATACAGGACATACACTATGTACTTCTCTTTCTCCTACCAATCCACATGTACATACAATTTCTAATGTATCGCCTACTCTCGTAACAGTAATTATTTCATATCCTTCTTCTTCTTCGTAAATCCTGTAATTTCCTCCTGTTATTTCTTCAAATGCATAAAATCCTGTCACCCCATCTTCTAACTCACCAAATAACAAGTTACAAGCTGCCGCAATATCTGTAGGAGTAGACAAATCAATCACTATACTTTGATCTTGATTAAGCATATCAACTTCTACATTTTTTTCAAACTCACTATCAGCATTTGATATAGGATATATATGTGGTAAATACATAAGCGCAATTACCACAATTAGTACGAAAGAAATTATCTTCTTTGATTTCATATCTTTTCCTTAATCAATATATTTAGGTTTTTGGATACCTATAAACCTTCCTCTAAAACACCTAGTAAAACATATCTTGCTAGTTCATAATCATACGAACAAGTAGAAAGCATTACTATTCTATCATTTTCATTTGGTATAACATCACTTTTAAAATCAGATTTATCTTTTAACTTGATAAATTCTTTATTTGAATTAGTGATGTTATACAAATTTGAATTTCCGTCTATTGTAAGACCTGCATAAAGTTTAATCTTATAATTTGCATTTTCTGTATATAAATCTATCTCTTTATGGGAATCATAATAATCCTGATTTTTATAATTTACTAAAGTACCAAACATAGAGTCATTTTTCATATTGTGACCATACACTATGGTATTTAAATCTGAAAAATCACCCTTATTCTTGTAATCAATAAATAGTGTTCCTGCTTGATTGTATTTTCCATTTATTAGTCTTCTCAAATAATAATCATTATCTTTCCCTTGAACTATAGGATAATTTATTGGCGTATCTTTTGAATAAATCCACGCAACAATATCTTTATTCTGACTCTTCAAGTATTCAAAGTCTATCGAAAATGTCTCCGCATCTATACTAAGCTCTTCCTTAGCCTCCTCATTTTCTTCACCTTGCACCAAAGTAATCTTTATAGCAGACTGGGTAAGATCATCATTCAAGCTTTCTTGCTCTTTTTCATCCACTACATACTTAATAATATTAAAAGTGGAATAGCAAAACATACATATGAAAAATATAATTAATACTGTACTAATAAACTTTTTCATTATTTTACTTTTGTAAGAATATATTTTGTTCCAACACTTGCGGTACCTTCTCCGCCTATAAGTGTAAGTGTATCACCATCAAGTTGATATTCGTATGTAGCATCATATAAGTCTTCATTTTTGAAATCTATAGAAAGCTTGCTTCCATCTATTACATATGTATACTTGTACTCTCCTTCTTGGATGTTTAAAGAGCCTTTTCCTTTTCCATTGAATACATATTTTGTATTATTATCATAAGAATAAGTACCATTTAGAGTATTGTCCTCTTTCTTATCATCATTTTTTGATGAATCTGAAGAAGACTCTTTTTCAGTCTTCTTTTCTTCATCGTTATTTGCATATGATGGATTTTTATCTCCAAAATTCAATTTTCCATTTTTTCCATAAATGTGAAGTCCTACATCCACTGCTACGAATAGAATAACAATTGCAATTATTATCTTCTTGCCATTCTTTTTCCCTTTATTTTCTTTTTTTCGTTCCATTTAACTATAATTACAACTCCAATCATTGAAATTATTGAACCGCTTATCCATTTAAGCATTTGGCTTCTATCTCCTGTACTTGGTGATGAAGCACTAATTACTGTACCAGCACCAACTGTAGTAGTAATAGTCGTAGTTGTTGTAGTACTTGTTACAGTAGCTGATCCTGTTGTCACTTCACCTTTATTCTCAGGTGTCGTTACTTTCTTTTCTGCTATCTTGAAGTTTGAAGTTACTTCGCCATCATCATATACAAGTGCTAATGTATGTGTACCTACAGCAAGTGTATTTAAGAAATCTGCTTTTAAAGTTACAATTGTACTTCCACTTTCTTTTGTATAATTTTTTTCATCTAGTTCTTTATTATCTACTTTAACACTTGTTAGTTTTTCAAGTTTACCATTTGATTTAAATCTTAAGCTACCATCTGTAGTAAGCTCGTGTGTGCCACCTTCTCCTTCAACCATTTCATATACAAAAAGTGGTATTTCTTCACCTTTCTTTACAAGAGAATCACAATCTGTACAATATGTATCTCCTGTATATCCTTTTTCTGTTGTAGTAGCTTCTTTAGCATTTCTTACTTCTGTATGTTTGTGATTATTTGGATCTAAATCTCCATATTCTTCACCACATCTTGTACATACTGCTTTGTTTACACAAGTAGCTTCGCCACCAGTATGGCCAAGTGCATCTATATCATTTCCATCAGATATTTTATTTGAACAATCTAAGCAATATGTATCTCCCGAATATCCTTCTTCAGTACAAGTAGCATCTTTTGCATCCCTTACTTCTGTATGTTTGTGATTGTCTGGATTTAATTCTCCATACTCTACACCACAAACTTCGCATTTTGCTTTTTCAGTACATGTAGCTTCTCCACCAGTATGATCTGCCACATTCATTTTTACACCACATCCACATACTTTCCAGTGTTGTGTTGCATTTGTTGTCCATTCATCACTAGTTGCTGTATGTTCTACTTTAGCTGGTATTACAAGTCCTGCCTCATCAGTTTCAACTTTGTTTTCATCAAATAGTTTTTGACATGCTGAGCATTTGTAATGTGCTTTTGTACCATTTACACATTCTGCTTCTGTTTGTCCATGTACAGCAGGAACTTCTGGTATAAGATCACCATATTGATGTTCAGCTAGAGGTAATGGATCACTTGAACCACTTACAATTGCTCCGCAATCATCACATGTTACATATTCTCCATGTCCTTGTACCGTACATGTTGATGCCTCTGCTAGATGTGAAGTAGTATTTGTATGTGAACATGTTACTGTAACCACACATGAATCATTAACACCACTTGTAGCAGTAGCTTTTATAGTAGCTTCTCCTGTTTTTAAAGCTTTTATAGCACCTGTAGCTTCATTTACTGAAACAACTTCTGGATTACTGCTTGACCATGTAACAGTATCTGTAGTTGTATCAGGTGAAAGAGTTGCAGCAAGATAAGCTGTCTCTCCTGATTGTATATTTAAAGTTTTTGGAGAAACACTAACACCTGTTGCTGGTACCTGTGGTTTTGTTATTGTAATACCAATACCTGTTGATCCAGATGTATCTTTTTCTCCATCGTATGTTTCATCAATTGCTAGTGGTTCAAGCATTGAAACTGTTCTTGAACCTTCAGTAGCATCACTGCTTACTGCAAGTTGGAATGTTCCAACTGGAACCGTAGCATTTCCTGTATATACTTCAGAACTATATGCACTAAACTCTTTAGTAGCTTCAGCATATTGAACCGCACCATCAAATCCAAATGTTGTTTTTGCACCTGGATCTACAGTTCCACTTCCATCAACGTATGTAAGTCCTTGTATTGATGTAGGAATCTTTGCTGAGAAAGCTGTAAGTCCTCCATCAACTTGAGTAAGATAAAGTGTAAAAGTAATTGTATCCCCTGGGTTTACAGTAGTTTTGTCAGCAGTAAGTGAGAAATATGCACTATTACCTGCAGCATTTGATATTGGTCTAATGTACACTGTCCCTAGGACAATTACAATACACAAAAATATTGCTAAGATTTTTTTCTTTGTCATATCTTTTTCTTTAGTCCTTTCAATTAAATTTAATTCTTATTAATCACATAAAATATATCATTTTAGGGGTTCTTATTCAATTAAATATTAGATACATTAAAATTATATTTGCTTATCATTTTTGTTACAAAAATATATTTTTTTGTAACAAACACTCTTTACAAATCGAGAAAAAAGTTGTATCATATGAAAGATTTATTCATTAAGCATTCTTGCTTAAATGACCTTATTTCTTAGGGTCAAAAATTCCTATTGATTATTTTATAGAGAGGAGTTGATTTGTAGGTAAGTATTAAAACTTTATTCGTGTTTTGTACTATTACTACACTGTTTTTTTCGTATCAAAATAAATTGAACTCACAAAATGTAGTACAAAATCTATGCCAAAATACAAATGATGAAATAATCTATCTATGGCAAATAGAAATTCCAAAGATAAATTGCGTAGCAAATATTTCCGAAGGAACTGATGAAAAAACATTAGATAAATATGTCGGACATTTTGAGAATAGCAAAAGAAGAAATGGAAATATTGCTCTAGCTGCCCACAATAGAGGGTTTAGCGTAAACTATTTTTCAAGACTAAAAGAATTAAATTTAGGTGATGAAATTCTATATAACTACAATGAATACAGTAAATCATACAAAGTAATTTCCAAAGAGATTATCAAAAACACTGATTTTTCAAAGATTCAAAATACTGAAAAAAATCAGATTACCTTAATAACTTGTGTTGAAAATGAACCAGAGTTTAGGAGATGTATTATAGCAGAGGAAATTTAAATGAAAGGAATTTTATTATAATATATGAAAAATAAGTGCATAAAAATTGTTTTATTCATGTTTGTAATTATATCCATAATTACTACATGCTTTGCAAATGAAGAACTTATAGATTTGAAATATAAAGGTCATTGTGGTGACCTTTTGAAACTAACAGACAAAATATCAAATTATTCATACGTAGTTTATGAAAAAAATGGAAAAGAATATCCAGTATATTGCCTAGATAATGACTTAGCAGGTGTGGGTGAAACTATCTCCTATCCTGTCAAAGTGACTGGCAAATATGAAAATGAAGAAGCTTGGAGAGCAATAAAAAATGGCTATCCATATAAGACACCGGCAGAGCTTGGTGTAGCAAATGAATATGAAGCTTTTACTGCAACCAAAGCTGCCGTAAATATGATTTTAAATAAAAATTATCCTGAGGATAGATACTTGCCATTAGATACTGAAGAAAGTCAAAGGACCTATAATGCGTATAGAAACATTTTAAAAACTGCAAGGGAAAGTAATGAAAAAATGATAACCGATCTTACCATCTCAATCATCCCTGAAAGTAATGATTGGACAGTAGATACGGAAGACAACAATTATATAAGCAAGTATTATCATATTGATTCAAAGGTAAGCTCAGGCTCCTACTCTATAGAAATCCAAAACGAGGTAGCTGGCATTAAAATTGTAGATGATAATAATTTTGAAAAGTCAGAATTTAATCTAAGTGAAAAATTTAAGATTATCATTCCAATTACTTCTCTTACAGAAGATAAATCTTTTAGTGTAAAAGCAAGCGCTGATCTTAATACTGTCCCTCTTTTGTATGGAGAGGCTACAGTAGATGGTATGCAAAATTACACTCTTACTGGTGAAGTATTTGAATCATCAGAAACAAATGCAAAAATAGAAGTACCTAAAAATAGTACAAAACTTACTATTATCAAAAAAGAAAAAGATTCTGAAATAAGGCTAAAAGGTGTAGTATTTAACTTACTTGATGAGAAAAAAGCTGTACTTAAGGAAAATCTTGAGACTGATGAAAATGGCGAAATAATCATAGAAAACTTATTCCCAGGTAAATACTATCTTACCGAAATCAAAACTCTAAATGGATATGAATTATTCACTAATATTATTGAGGTTAATTTAGAGCTAAATAAAGATGTTGAAATTGTAGTAAATAACGAAAAGAAAGAAGTTTTGGAAAGTAAGAAAAATATTGCAGAAGATATTATAATTGAAAAAGTTAGCAAAGAAATAATAGAAAAAAAGACATTACCTGTTACAGGGTATTAAAAAAAAATAGCCTCAGATTTTGAGGCTATTCTATTTCTAAAATATTTTTTGCAGTTTGTATATCTTCTTCAGTTGGCATCCTTACCCCTTCAAGAGGATACTCTGCTCCAAGTTCTTCCCATTTATATTTTCCAAGCTCATGATATGGAAGTATTTCTACCTTTTCCACATTTGAAAGAGTATCAATAAATGCTTTAAGTCTTTGCAAGTCATACTTATCATCAGTGTATCCAGGTACCAATACTTGTCTTATCCACACTGGTTTTCCAATATTATTTAAGTATTTTGCAAAATCTAAATTGTTTTTATTAGACATAGATGTAAGGTCTTTTGCCTTTTCATCATCTATGTGCTTTATATCTAATAATACCAAATCTGTATATTTAAGAAGTTCTTTTATTTCTTGCGAAACAGGCAGACTTCCAGCTGTATCTATACATGTATGAATATTTAATTCTTTTAATTTTATGAAAAGCTCCGTCAAAAATGGTGCTTGAAGTAGTGGTTCTCCACCAGATACTGTGACTCCACCATTTGAACTATCTATAAAAGTCTTTTCTCTAAGTACTTTCTTTACGATCTCATCCGTATCCACAAGCATGCCTTTATCTACATTCCATGTGTCTCTATTATGGCAATACTTGCATTTAAGTACGCAACCCTGCACAAAGATTACAAATCTTATGCCCGGTCCATCGACAGTACCAAAGCTTTCAAATGAATGAATTCTTCCTTGCATTTTCTATCCTTTATATTTTATCGTGAATTGTACGATTTATAACATCAAGTTGTTGTTCACGAGTAAGTTTTACAAAATTTACTGCATATCCAGAAACTCTTATAGTAAGTTGTGGATATTTTTCTGGATGCTCCATAGCATCTTCTAATAATTTTCTATTGAATACATTTACATTTATGTGATGACTAAGCTGACAGAAATATCCATCAAGTAATGATGTAAGATTTTTTATCTGAGTCTTCTTCTCTTTTCCAAGTGCTGATGGAGTGATTGCAAATGTATATGAAATGCCATCTTCAGAGTTTTTGTATTTTAATTTTGCTATTGTATTTAGTGTAGCAATAGCACCATTTGTATCTCTTCCATGCATTGGATTTGCACCAGGTCCAAATGGAGCTGAACTTGGTCTTCCATCTGGAGTATTACCTGTCTTCTTTCCATATACGACATTTGAAGTAATTGTAAGAATACTCATTGTAGGCTTTGCATTTCTATATGTTCTTTGTTTTCTAAGCCTATTCATAAATTCTTCTTGAACTTTTACTGCTATGTCATCTACTCTGTCATCATCATTTCCATATTTTGGAAAATCACCTTTTATATCAAAACCTGTAGCAAGTCCTGTCTCATCTCTTATAACTTTGACTTTAGCATATTTCATAGCTGAAAATGAATCTGCTACTATAGAAAGTCCTGCTATTCCACATGCCATTGTTCTAAGTATCTCTTTGTCATGTAAAGCCATAGCCAAACTTTCATAAGAATATTTATCATGCATATAATGAATAATGTTTAGTGAATCCATATATATCTTAGCTACATAATCCATCATTTGTTCAAATTTTGACCAAACTTCATCATAGTCAAGATACTCGGAAGTAACAGGTGCAAATTTTGGTGCAATCTGCTTTCCGCTCATCTCATCTCTACCACCATTTATAGCATAAAGTAGGGTTTTTGCAAGATTTGCTCTAGCTCCAAAGAATTGCATTTGCTTTCCAATTCTCATTGCACTTACGCAGCACGCTATACCATAATCATCTCCCCAATATTCTCTCATTAAATCATCATTTTCATATTGTATTGCAGATGTTGAAATAGACATCTTTGCACAAAAATCTTTAAATCCTCTAGGAAGTCTAGTAGACCAAAGTACTGTAAGATTTGGTTCTGGAGCTGGTCCAAGATTTACAAGAGTATGAAGCATTCTAAAAGAATTTTTCGTAACTAATGTTCTTCCATCTATACCCATACCACCTATACTTTCAGTAACCCATACTGGATCTCCACTGAATAATTCGTTATATTCTGGTGTACGCAAGAATCTTACCATACGAAGCTTCATTACAAAATGATCCATAAGTTCTTGAGCTTCTTTTTCTGTGATAACTTTATTGTCTATATCTCTCTTAATATATATATCTAAGAAAGTAGATGTCCTTCCTAAACTCATAGCTGCACCATTTTGCTGTTTTATGGTTCCAAGGTATCCAAAATATAGCCATTGAATAGCTTCTTTTGCGTTTTTAGCAGGCTTTGATATATCAAATCCATAACTTTCAGCCATTACTTTCAAATCCTCAAGGGCCTTTATTTGCTCTGAAATCTCTTCTCTTAATCTAATGATTTCTTCGCTCATATAGTTTGAAGTAGTATCATCAAATTCTTCTTTTTTTTGCTCAATAAGAAAGTCTACTCCATATAATGCAACTCTTCTATAATCTCCTATTATTCTTCCTCTACCATATCCATCTGGAAGACCAGTAAGAAGATGTGCAGATCTTGCAGCTCTTATTTCTGGTGTATAAGCTGCGAAAACTCCATCATTATGAGTCTTTCTATAATGATGATATATATCTTCAAGTTTCTCTGATACTTTATATCCATAGGCTTCACATGACTTTTCTACAATACGTATACCACCTTCTGGCATCAATGCTCTCTTTAGTGGCATATCTGTCTGAAGTCCAACAATTTTTTCAAGCTTTTTATCTATATATCCTGGTTTATGACTTGTAATAGTTGATGCAACGTCTGTAGAAACATCAAGTACACCTTTTTCATTTTCCTTCTTATATAGATTTAAAACATCTTCCCAAAGTTTTTTTGTACTTTCTGTAGTGCCTTCTAGAAAAGAATCATCACCCTCGTAAGGAGTATAGTTTTTTTGTATAAAATCTCTTACGTTTACTTCCTTTTTCCAATAGCCATCAGAAAATCCTTTCCATTCTTTAAAATCCATACATTATCCCCCCTAAATCTATATAATTTTTAATCCACTTTGCATGGACAAAATATTCTAACATATATATTTTTTTTATTCAACACAATACTTAAATAAAAATTTAAAAGAACAAAAGGGGACATTATGTTATACTGAATAACCTTAATGAATGTCAAATGTCCCCGTTTTTTCTCTGCATAACTTATCCGTACCTCACATTCGTTCGAACGGCTAAGAAATGTTCATCGCGCCAAATTTACGAAGTAAATTTGTGTGCAAATATAGCCGTAAGCTCTATTTTATAAAATGCGTAGCATTTTATAAAATAGTAAAGTAGGCTTTTACACCTACTTCACCATCACAAACATCATCTGTTTGTTTTCAAACTACAGTTTGATACATCCTACAGCAAACCTTTCCTATACTCGTATCTGACTTTCCTTATTATGTCTGAAGTTGATACTCCTTCGGTCCTCTTAAGCATTGCACCTTCTACTTCATAGGCATCAAATAATGTTTTCCTTGCTTTCCTGAGCGCAGGGTTGTCTTCATGAGCAAACACATCAGGTCTGTAGAATTCAACCGCCGGATAAAACATGTTGAGCCACTCATATGATGATTGATTTTCATATGAAAAAGGTACCGGTCTTTCGGGATCATAGTCCACAACAAACGCATAATCTACACATCTCAGTGCCTGAACAATTTCCACTCTATCATCTTGACTTAAGATAGGTGAATGGTTTTTCTTGAGTGATGCTGCTCTGTCGGATTTTACTCCAACGATGAGCACGTCTCCACACCGCCGAGCATTTTCAATAAATCTAACATGCCCAACATGTGTGAGATCAAATGTTCCGGAGCACATCACAACTTTTTTCCCTTGAACTTTCCGCTCATCGAGAATAGTTTTGAGTTCTTCTTTAGTCATAATGCATCCTCCTTTGATGTATATTGATGTATAGTATAGATATGTGCTGTAGTTTTGCCAAATTATTGGCTTTATATTCAAACTCCACCTTATGATGGAAGACTAAAAACTAATTAATCTATAATCACTTTACCAGTGTCTAAATACTTTTTTACACTATTTATAACTGGCTTGTTTATTTCAAAGATCTCTTCTTGTGGCAAATCATTTATATCGAACCATTTTAAATTGTCTACTTCTTTATCTACAAAATCAAAGTTCCCTTCAAACTCGCTGCATATAAATACATGATTTAGTACATAAACTTGGTCTTTACTTTTTTCATATGTATGAAAAAGTTTTTCTCCTGAAAAAATTCCCATAAGTTTTGGATCCTTAGGAACAACCCCAAGTTCTTCCTTTACTTCTCGATTTAATGTATCTATATATGTCTCACCAAGTTCCATGCCACCACCATGTATTGCCCATTTTCCATTGTCTGATCTTTTTTGAAGAAGTATTTTTCCATCTTTATAAATGATAAGCGTTACGACGGGCCTATGCATTGGAATATGTCCAACCAAACTTCTTATATATCTTTCATTATCCATTAGCATATACCCCCAAAACATATGCATTTTATCACGTTTTTGCCCAAAAGTAAATAATCAAACAAAAAATTTATTACCAAGGTAAATCATCTTCTGAAAGTTTGATTATATAATAATCATTATATTTTCTTATACTTCCTTCTTCAGGCCAATTAGGCATTTTCTCCTTCAAAAGAAGTTCTCTTACTTCATTTATTTCATCTGGTCTACATGAAGTATAGTCATATCCTAAGCATCTCCATACTCCTAGTATATTATCCGTACTATGTAGATAATATGGGTATGTTGCACAGTTATAGCTATACGATGAAGCTCCCACCATTTCTCCTATAAGGCATGTACTGTTGAATGGTACTTCCTTACGTCCTATTAGCACAACTTTGCTATTTTCATTTATTCCTCTTGTCTGAAGATCTTTTATTATTTGGTTTGAAAGACTTATCTCATATTCTGTCTTATAGTTTTCTGTATAATAAAATCTTTGTGTGATACTCATTTGTGAACAGAAAACGAGAAATATTAGTAGTAATGGTGCAAACTTGATAAATCTATTCTTAAATCCATAATACGTTGCAAACATTATCAAAAATGCTTCTGTAAACGGAAGTACAAGTTGAGATCTATATAATGGCACTCCTCCTTGCACCACACATAAATAAAATGGTGTCATAAAGAAAGCAAAAAATGAAAGTACGTATAGTAGTTTATTGTAGTTTGAATCTTTATCTTTTATCAATTTGTAGATAATTATTGCAACGCAAAGCGCTAATCCAAAGCTATATCCTAGATTATAATGCACTCCACTTCCAATCAAAACATTTTTGATGTTGTCCAAAATTATCGTTACTATCTGCTTCTTTGACATAGTATGCCAATTTATTACATCATTATGCCCACTATATAGCATAAGGTTTCTTATTATGAATTCGTATAGTACAAAAGATAGTACAAACATAAATATCAGTTTTATAATAACTTTCAGACTTGATCTCTTTTGTCTGTCATCACATAATAATATAAATCCAAATATGCAAAGAGTGATATAAATAAAGACGAATGTTTGATAGGACGCAAAACTCATTATTGCACAGGGCAGACTCAGTAATGCATATATAAAATTATTAGTCTTAATCCATGCAAACACCCACAAAATTCCGCAGCACTGTTATAAATGTAGCAAAGGCTATTTGAGCACATTGAAGTTTGAAATAAAACTGCTCTACGAATATAGGATGTGTAAAACAAATAAGTGGAATACATAAGTATATGAAGCCATAGTCTTTGCCACTAATCTTATAAAATGTATAATACATCATTATACATGCAAGAACAATAAATATATACATTAAGACTCCTGCATAATATAATGAAAAAGGTTTTAAAAATAAAAAGTCTCTTTCCAGAAGCAACCCAAATCTTCCAATACCTTCCCAGTTGTAATCAAATTCTGGCTCTTGCACAAATACTTGTGTATCAATTCCAAAATTATTTGAAAAAATATATGAACCATGTGCTAAAGCTATAATTGCAAGAGTTATAGCAATTAGTGCACCATGATTTTTGCAATAATCAGCAAAATCCTTCAAACTTATAGAAAAATCTATATCAGACTTTGTAAATTTTTTGACTTTTGTAAAAAATCCTTCCATCTTCCCTCCAGGCTTACTTTTGGATTAATTATCAGAGCGAGATTTATCTACTTCAAAATAAAATTCTACCCCGTCTTTTTTATTTGTGACTCCATACTTATTTTCATACTTTGTCATTATTGCTTTGACAAGAGAAAGCCCTATACCAGAACCCCCCTTTGATCTGTCCCTAGACTCATCTGCTTTAAAAAATCTAGTCCAAATTCTATTTAGATTTTCTTCTGAAATTGAATCTCCTGTATTAAATACAGAAACTCTATATTTATTATCTGCCTTTCTATCTTTGACACTTATTTTTATAAGTTTTTTGCCATCTTTTTCTTTTATATTTTTTATAGCATTTGTAAAATAGTTGCATAGTACTTCTTCTATATAAAAGTCATCTGCATACACATTTACTGGATTTTTTTCCTTAAATTCTACTTCTATATTGTTTTCTTTTAGAACTACTTTAGAATTTTTTACGACCTCATTTATAAGCTCTACTATATCAAAATCTCTATTATTAAACTTTCGCTCATCGTATTCAAGTTTTATAAGCTCTATAAGTCTTTTTACTAAGCTATCCATTTTATTTGCTTCGTCCAAAATGACTTCTGTATAAAACTTTCTATCTTCCTCGTCAGTTACAACATTTTCATTTAGACCTTCTGCATAGCCTTGTATCAATGCAATTGGAGTCTTAAGTTCGTGAGAAACATCTGAAATAAACTGCTTCCTCATCTCATCAATCTTTGACTTTTCTTCTATATCTTTTTCAAGCTCTATGTTTGTGATTTTTAATTGATTGATTGTCGACTCGAGCTTATCAGATAAAGTATTTATGCTTCTTCCAAGCTCATTTATCTCATCTTCACTATCATTTACTCTATATTTTCTACTGAAATTAAGATTACTCATTTCATTAGCTATATCATTAAGCTCTTCTATCGGCTTTGAAAATCTATCAGTAATAAACGTGATTGCAACCCATCCAAGTATGATAGACGCTACACCTAAGATAAATATAAATTTATTTGTAACGTTTGCTATTTGTTCTATAGGAGTGACAGAAATTCTTATGAAGATTTCATTTCCATTTTTTAGATTTCCCTTTAGCAATATATATGGAAATCCATTTTTCTTACTCACGACTTTTCTAATAGCTAGTTCTTCATTTGCATAGATAATTTCAGATCTATTAAAAATACTATACTCTACATCATAATTTACATCGTTTATTGTACCAAAATCTTGTGAAAAGTTTTTATTAGTACAATAAATAACATTTTGAGCTTCATCCAAAATCACAATCTCAAAACTATTATTTACTTCTTGCTTTTCAAGTTCATATAAATACTCGTTTTGATTTGATTCAATAACCTTTGGAAAGTTGTCGTTAATAAAATCAAACACTCTAAGCGATGCATTCTTTTTTGAATAATAGTACACCGTCTCTAAGACAGCATTACTAATAATTATAAAGAATGCAATTATCATTATTATAACAACGCACAGTATTAAAAATAGCTTTGTATGTATAGAATTTAAAAATTTATTATTTTTTAATTTCAAATTTATATCCTATCCCTCTTATAGTTTCTATATATTTTCCTTTTTTACCAAGTTTTTTCCTAATCTTTTTGATATGACTATCTATAGTCCTAGAATCACCATAATAGTCATAATTCCAAACTGTATTTAAAATCTTATCACGTGAAAGTGCAATGTTTTCATTCTCTACTAAGTACTTTAAAAGTTCATATTCTCTAAAACTAAATTCTACATTCTTCCCATCTACTGTAACGGTATGGCCTTCATCATCTATCACAATTCCGCCATATTCTTTTACTTCCCTTATGTCATCCATTGCCCTCTTTAGTATTGCCTCTACTCTTGCAACCAAAATCTTTGGACTAAATGGCTTTGTGATATATTCATCTACTCCAAGCTCAAATCCAAAAAGTTCATCTTGCTCTTCTGCTCTTGCTGTAAGCATTACAACAGGAAGCTTTTTGTTTTCTTGACGTATCTGACGAAGTACAGACCATCCATCAAGCTTTGGCATCATTACATCAAGTAAAATAATATTTATCTTTTCTTTATTGTCATTATATACTTTAAGTGCTTCTTCCCCATCTTCAGCTTCTAAAATATTATAATTTTTTTGTTTGAAAAAATCCTTTATGAGTTTTCTCATCCTTAGTTCATCATCTACTACAAGAATATTTATTTGACTTCCCATAAGATACCTCCGCTTACAAATATATTTTACTTATATAATAGAATTATGTCCGTATTGTGAAATTATACTAAATTTTCAAGTTCATTTAATTTATCTTCAAAATATTTAAATGCAACCCTATATGTCTCTTCTTTTTCAAGGTCTACATCTACCATTTTAAGAAGTGTAAGTGAATCTTTGCTACCACCCAAGCTTAGCATTTCCTTATACCTATCTATATAGCCTTCTTTATGTGCTAATATATTTGATGCAATTACTATAGCAGATGTTATACCTGTTGCATATTTATATACATAAAATGGTGAATAGAAGTGTGGTATCCTTGCCCATTCATACCTTATCTCTTCATTTATAATGCAGCTATCTCCAAAATATCTTGTAACCAATTCCTTGTATATATCGCATATTTCTTCTGCATTTATGCTCTTGCCTTCTTCTACTATGCCGTGTACTTTTTCCTCAAACTCTGCAAACATGGTCTGCCTTACTAAAGTTGCCCTAATCATGTCTAGCTGCTCATTTATAAGCTCCGCTTTTTTTCTACTATCCGTTTCTCTTTCTATCTGATAATTTGCAAGTAGTATCTCATTTACAGTAGATGCAACCTCTGCAACCATTATAGTATAATTTGCATTTATCACATTTTGTGAGCTATGAGAATAAAATGTATGCATTGCATGACCAAGTTCATGTGCTATAGTAGATACATCTCTTGATGAATTGATATAGTTTAGAAGCACATAAGGATGCACTCCATATACTCCCATACAATATCCGCCGCCTCTTTTATTGTCTTTCTTATATACATCTATCCATCTATTATCAAATGCTTCTCTAAGTTTATCTGTATAATCATTTCCAAGTACAGAAAGTGCATCTAGAACCTCTCTTTTTGCCTCTTCATAATCTATATTTTCCTCTTCCTTTGAAAGAGTATTTACGTATACATCATATAGATTTACCTTTTCTTTTCCCATAAGCCTTGCTTTTAGTGCAATATATCTATGATTTAATGAAAGCGCTTTATCCATTTCACTTACCAAAGTCTTATATACGGCTATATTTGAATCATCATGGTCTGTCGCTCTATCTAGGCTCGATTCATAATTTCTTAGCTTACTAGTAATCGTAGCAGCCTTTACTCTTCCAAGATATAGTTCTGTAATTGTATTTATATGTCTTTTATAAAGTGAATACATAGATTCAAATGCTTGCTTTCTCACGTTTTCACTTGGATCTTTCAAGTATTTTGAAAAAAGAGCTGCATCCATTTTAAGTTCGTTTCCATTATCATCTTTTATAGAAGGATAATCAAATTCCGTATCAGTAAAGATATCATATGCATTTTCTGATACTGAAAAAACCTCTTGATACTTTGCAAGTATCTCTTCTGCCTCACTACTTAAGATATGTTTTTTACTTTTAATTACATCTCTTATAGTCTTCTCATATTCTTTTATTCTATAATCACAAAGATACTCTTCAAGTCTTTCATCAGGCAAACTACTTGTCTCTGGTGTAATAAAGCTTTCAACTTCAGAAAACCTAGCTCCAAGCATTTCTGCCTCTTTATACATTTTTATACTATCCTGATTTGACATATCTTGATGATATCTAAGCATTGCGTATGCATAAATTTTTTCATATAGTTCTAAACACTTTTCCAAATTTTTATAACATTTATAAAACTCATCTACATTTTCTCCAAGCTTTCCCTTTGATTCTGAAAGTCTTTCTATGTAATTATTAAGTTCAGCCTTAGCATTATTTAATGCCTCATCATTTTCAAAAATATGTCTCAAATCCCAATTTACACTTTCGTCCATATTATTCTCCTTTATTTTTATTATAGTGTTATCTTACTATTAGAACTCAAATAATACAATATTTTTTTAGAATATTATAAGCCAAGTTGTTGTTTACATTTTGCCAAAATATGATATAATTTAGGCATAAAAGGAGTATCAAATTGAAATTAGATTCAGAAAATAATGAAAATAAAATATTGCTTCTATATACTCTAAGTAAAGTTGGAAGGCCTATATCTCATAATGAATTCCTTGAACTTGTATCTTCTATCATAGATATAAATTATTTTGTCTTCCAAGAGTTTTTACTTGACCTTATTGAAGACGGCTATGTTGTTTCGTACAAAGAAAATGATATCGATATGTATGAAATTACAGAAGAAGGAAAAAAAGATATACTTCTTACGATTAATTTGATACCTGGAATTTTAAAACTTCAAATAGACAGTAAATTTAAAAAGAATCTAAATACTATAAATGATAAGTATTCAATATCTGCAGAATACCTTCCTGTGAATGAAAAAGAGTTTCTTATAAAATGCAAAATCATGGAGCATAGCAAACTACTTTTTAGCCTTGAACTTTCAGCAGGGTCAAAAACTGAAGCAAAGAATATTGTAGAAAACTGGAATAAAAATGCTGGAGACATTTATCCACAAATATTAGATTTAATATCAAAAAGCTAATATAAGCCTTATACTCATATTAGCTTTTAAAATTTTCTTTTCTATATATTTCGTATAATATAACACTTGTCGCAACCGCAGCATTAAGGCTTTCTGCACGTCCCTTCATTGGGATTTTTATTTTGTCACTGGATACCTCTTGCACTTCTTTTGAAACACCATTTCCTTCATTTCCAATGACTATCGCAGACTTTTCAAAATCTGTCTCGTATATATTTTTCTCTGCTGCTAAATCAGTCGCATATACCTTGATACCAAGCGATTTCATCTTCGAGATGATTTCTTTTAAATCAGCTCTAATTATCTTTACCCTAAAGCTTGCTCCCATCGTAGACCTGATGACTTTTGGATTAAACTCATCAGCAGTTGTTTTACTTACTATTATCTGCTTATAGTCTAAGCTATCTGCTGTCCTGATTATAGTTCCCAAGTTTCCTGGGTCCTGTAAATTATCAAGTAATAAAAAGTTATCAGCATTATAATCAATGTCATCAGCACTATACTTTGGTTTTTCAACTATTGCAAGTATACCTTGAGGAGTATTTACATTTGAAATACTTTCAAAAATATGGCTAGATACTAGAGCCACTTCCTGATTTTTTATTTTATCCAAAACGTCTTGATTATCAAAGCTCTCAGAAATAAGTACTTTTTTTATTTTGGCATTTTCTTCTAGAGCTTCATTTATCATTCTTGTTCCTTCTATGATAAATTCACCATACTCATCTCTATACTTTTTTTCATTAAGCTTTTTCACTCGTTTTACGAGTTCATTGTCTTTACTAGATACTATCATAAATCTCTCCTTAATTCATTTCAAACTTGATCTTTGGCTCTTTAAAGTCTGACAAATCTTCCTCTACTCCAAGTATTTTATTCATTCTTTCTCTGTAACTTTTTATTACTTCTTTTTCTCTAACTTTACTTAGTATCTCATAAAACTCTTCTGGCATTTCATTTATATTGTATTTTAATATTCTCATCCATTTCTCTATAGCATTTAATGCAGCATTTCGTGGCTGCATTGTTTTGCATAGAAGTCCTGATGCTATTATATCTGTGCCAATTAAAGGAAAGTCACTTAAGTCTTGTATCATATATGTCAAAAAGTCACTGTTATCCATTATTATAGAATCTGGTGTACCAAAAAGATGAGTAAAGTCTATCTTTTCTCTGACTATATTTAAAACTTCATCTCTTCTATCATCGTCAAGCAAAAGGTAATAGAATGCCTCCAAATGTTTTTCAGGATTCTTCTCAAAAATCTCAAACACATCTTCATATATATCAAAATCATCTATATTATTGCTGATAATAAGAATGTTTTCCAAATTATCTGCTTCATATAACGCATTCCTTAGAAATTCTTTATTTCTACTATCATTTAATATATCTGTGATTTGTATATCAAGGTCACTATTTTGAAGCTCTACATCATTATAGTTTTCTATACTCGCAAGAAGAAGGTAAAAATCAAGGTTTTTCCTTTGAGCTCCATACTGATTTAGCACTCCATAGAAAAGTCCATTTTTATTATCATATATCGATATGCCCTTCCTTGGTCCTTCTTCCAAAAGTGCATATATTATATTAAATACTCCCTTAAATTCTTTATCTGACAATACTCTTTCAGATAAGATTTTTGGCAGGTCTAGCTTGTTTGCGACCACAATTCCAAGCCATCCATTTTCAACATCATTCTCACATCCATCTGTAAGAAGCCATTGCCTTATTTCTGGTGTAGCAGGCTCTATTCGCTCAATTATTTCTATCTTGCCATATCCATCAACCTTTTTTGCCATCTCAAAATATACGCTATCTCTATTTTCAACATTTGCAAGAGGAAACAAAGTATAGAAAGTAAATTCATTACATAAAGCAAGCCTCAAAAGCACCTTCTTTATCTCTGGATTTTCTTCAACATCAAAAAATTCGAAAATCGTGATACCTATCTTTACACTCTCAATCTCTCTACTTGATATAAGCAAATGTACGCCAAATTTAAATAGTTCATTTGGATCTATTGTCTCTGTATTTTCTCTAATCCAATCTGTAAATTCATCAATAGTTGCAAGTATCGATTTTGATTTATTATTGTAGTAATAATGGTCTACCAAGCTCCTTTTTATATCAACATTTTCATCATTTAAATCAAGAATAATATCTTTAAGCAAATCTAAGATATCCGGATCTTCCATTGGTTTCATACAATAATCTAAAAATCCATCTGCAAACCAAAGAGAATCTTCTTCCATATGTCTATATTTCTTTAAGTTAAAATAGAATGGAAGCTTACCATTATTATCAATCTTTTTTAGTATGTAATCATAAATAGAATCTCTTTGAATATCTGTACCTATAGCTTTTTCAGCATCTTCCTTAGACTTAAAACTTGCTATTACCCTCTTTGTATGACCTACTGGATATGGGACATCTTTTATATCATAAGTTTTTTTAGATATTATTTTTCCAATGGCTACTTCAGTCACTCTTTCAACTACAACAAAGTCGCCCACTTCTGCATCTTGGGTATAATCCTCATCTAAAATGTATCTAGGATATAATCCCATCTCCTTATCTAAATATTCAATTTCTACATAACAATATTTTTCTTTCATTATATATTTACTTTCTTTCTCCAGTTGGATCTAAAAGACTTAGGTTTACTTTCTTTCTATCCATATCAATTTGATCAACATAGCATTTTACTATATCTCCTACACTCACTACTTCAAGTGGATGTTTGATATATTTTCTGCTCATTTTTGAAATATGTATAAGTCCATCATCATGAAGACCAATGTCTACAAATGCTCCAAAGTCTACCACATTTCTTACTGTACCTTCTAGCTCCATACCCACATGCAAATCTTCTATTGTAAGTATGTTGCTTTTTAGAAGTGGCTTATCGAAGTCATCTCTATAGTCTCTGTTTGGTTGTTTTAAACATTTTACTATATCTTCTAGCGTAAATCTATCTACGCCATTTCTTTTTGCATATTCTTCTACATCTATTTGATTCAGTTTTTCGTTAAACTCTTTTTTTCCAATATCTTTAGGTTCCATTCCAGTGGTCTCAATAAGCTTTAATGCTATATCATAGCTTTCTGGATGTATAGGAGTTTCATCTAAAATATTATCTCCATCTATTATACGCATAAATCCTATAGACTGCTCATATGTCTTGGCAGATAATATCTTCTTTTTAAGAAGTTCATCTCTTGATAAGATCTTTCCATTTGTTTCTCTATACTTTATGATTTTATCAATACTTGTCTTTGTAAGTCCAGATATATATTTAAGTATAGATGTACTTGCTGTATTTATATTTACACCTACTTGGTTTACTGTCTTTGATACCACAAAATCAAGTGAGTCATTAAGTTTCTTTTGATTTACATCATGTTGATACTGACCTACTCCAATGCTTTTTGAATCTATTTTTACAAGTTCACTTAGAGTATCTTGAAGCCTTCTTCCGATGCTTATAGCACTACGTTCTTCTACATGAAGTTTTGGAAACTCTGATATAGCAAGCTTTGACGCACTATATACAGAAGCACCAGCTTCACTTACTATAATGTACTCTACTTTTTTATCAGTATACTCACTGCACACTTCTGATACTAGTTTTTCGCTTTCTCTTGATGCAGTGCCGTTTCCTACAGCAATGATATCTATGTCATACTTCTTAATCAAATCCTCTATCACTTTTTTTGATTCAAGCCATTTGTTGTGAGGCTCATGTGGGTATATTTTCGATATATTTAAAACCTTTGAAGTCTTATCAATGACAGCAAGCTTGCATCCTGTCCTATATGCTGGGTCAAATCCAAGCACTATCTTGTCTTTTATAGGTGGTGTAAGAAGTAACTTCTCTAGGTTTTTTCCAAAGACATCGATTGCTCCATCTTCTGCATCTTCCTTTAGATCTGCTCTTATCTCTCTTTCAATAGATGGAAATATAAGTCTTTTGTATGAATCATCTATACTTTCTAATACATAAGGTGTAGCTGTACTGTCACTATCTTTTATAACTTTCTTCTCTAGAAAATTCATTATATGCTCTGTATCTACATCTATATCTACTGAAAGAATTTTTTCTTTTTCACCACGATTTATAGCAAGTATCCTGTACATCTTTGCATATTTTACTCTTTCACTATAATCGTAGTACATTTTGTATGTCTTATTTTCATCAAGCTTTTCACCATCTTTTTTTACTTTACTGCTTATAGTACCAAAGTTATAAATGTTGTTTCTTATGTATTTTCTATAATCTGCATTATCACTAATCCACTCTGCAATTATATATTTGGCACCTTGAATCGCTTCATCTTCATTTTTCACATTTTCATTTATATATTTTTTTGCTTCAGCTCTGAAATCTGTATTTTTTGGAAATGTCATCATAAGTTTTGCAAGTGGTTCTAATCCATTTTTTATTGCTTCCGTAGCCTTTGTCTTTTTCTTTTCCTTGTATGGTCTATACAAATCCTCTACTTCTACAAGCTTTTCGCATTTCATGATTTCATTTTTTAGTTCTTCCGTAAGCATACCTTTTTCATCTATAAGCCTAATGACATCTTCTTTTCTAGCTAGCAGATTTACCTGATATGCGTATACTTCGTTTATCTTTCTTATTTGCTCTTCATCAAGAGCTCCTGTAGCTTCTTTTCTATAACGTGCAATAAATGGTACTGTATTTCCATCTTCTAAAAGCTTAAGTACACTAGAAACTTGAGCAGTCTTTACCCCTAAACCATTTGCAACTTCATCTATAATATTCTGATTCATTTTATACTCCTTTTAAATCGTCAAACTCTATATTTTCTATACTTATTGGTTCATTATTTTCATCTAGCACTATTTTAAATACTTCTGGCATTTCTATCCTTTTGTCGAAAAAGACTTTCCCCTTAAATGTATATTTGAAGGTATCTCTTACATTTATCGTATCCATCTCAGCCCACTTAAGTAGGAAAAATGTGATAGCATATCCATGTGAAAATATAGCTATTCTTTTTCCTTTATGTTTTTCTACTATTTCAAAGAATGCTTCTTCCATCCTATTTCTTACATCTCTTTGGCTTTCTCCACCCACTGTCTTGTAGTTTTCATCTAGGTATTGAAGCTCAAACCAGTTTTTCACTACATCATCATTTCTTTCACCTAGTCTTCTTTCATCAAGCCTGTCATCTATATTTACTCTTAATCCTTGTTTATCAAGTAGATACTTAGCTGTCTGAAGAGTCCTTACAGAATAGCTTGTATATACTACATCTATATTTTGAAGTTCTTCTTCATTTGCTAAAATTTCAGCTCTCTTTTCTCCTTCTACACTTAATATAATTTTTTCATTTTTTAATACATCATTTTGGTTTGTTCTAAAAGTATCTATAAGATCCATATTAAATCTTGTAGAATGTCTAATTAAATACACTGTCGTGTTTTTCATATATTTCCTCACTTCTTTTTTCTCATCGTAGCTTATTATAACAATTTTTTTATTAATATACAATAAAATTTAAGGAGAGGGCTAGATGCCCTCTCCTTGTTGCAACGACGACTTACCAAATTGGAAGATTACTGATTTTTACACATGCAGTCTTCCGGTTGTCGTACAGTCGGAGTTCCATACGAAATTCCTTTTTCTTCGCTTTTGTGCTGTCTTTGGCTGTCTGAATGTACAGTTGATCAGTCTTTTCCAAGCACCTGCAAAACTCACCGAATTCAGTACCAGAACCTTCTTCAATCAGTTTCGCCCACATACTGTCAAGTACGCCCGGATGTGTGACATTGAATTTATTCACATCCCGAAGTTTGTAAAACACACATTCATACTCTTTTGCAGTGGGTAGATAGGAAGAAAAATTCCTAATCATAATAGTACCCCCTTTCGTTTCTATAAACTTAACATGCAACGCATTTATTATAACACATCTGATTATTTTTTTCAAATTGTCAATATTCTATACTTTAAATAAGCTCTTTAACTTATTTATTATTCTCTTGAAAATACTCTCTTTATTCTTAATTAAGCTGTTTTCTTGGACAGTATCAGCCGAATCTTGAGGCTTTGAAAACAAGATATCTGGATTATACTTTTCCCTCTTTATTCTTTCTTCTTCATCTATTTTTATTTGCTCTTCTTTATTTATAGCTTCTCTTTCTTCACCACTTGCAATATAGTCTCTAAATAAATTACTTATTATCCCCTTAGTTAAGTCATCAGTCTTTTGATCTACAAGCCTTTTTGAATAATCATACTCAAAAGTATAATCAGGATTTTTATTTTTTTCAAATCCTTCTATCAAGCTTTTAGGAATCTTTTCATAATCTTCAATCTTTAATTTATCAAGTATAGCCAGCACTTCACTACAAACATTCATATAATTTTCATCTATCATGGTATTCATCTCCTCGCACCATACTCTTTATCCTATCTATGAACCTTGCTGCTTTGCCTTTTATGCCTGTTGGGACAGACCTACTATTTTCTTCTAGTTCATCATGATCTATTAAAAATGAATCTTCAGGCATTTTTTCGCCATATAGTATTTCGTTTTTCTTACTAATGAAGCATAGCTTTTCGCCCATTTCTTTCCAAATTCTTTTTTTCTCTTCTTCTCCAAAGCCATCATAAATTGGGTTAGATAATAATTCTGAAACCATCTCTCTTGTCATTCCTCTTTCTACTTTAAGAGAAATATCTTTTATTTCTTCTGGCCATATATTATATAGCTCCTCTAATATCTCCATATCTGTTTTCATTCCAGGAAAACTTCCTCCATAACTTTTACCAGAAAATGACATACCCATATCATAATATGCTGGATTTCTGTACTCTCCGGTTTTTTCATTATAAACTAACTGACAATTACTCGTTGCAACATCATAATTTCCTAAAAATGCTGATATAAAAATATACTTTTTTAAGAAATCTCTTCTTTCTTCTAAAACATCAGCGGGAATTTCTGGATATTGTGTCTTATAATTTTCTATGTCACTCGCAACCAATCTTTGAATGCCTCTAAAATCTACCCTTCCTTCACCAGTAATCATTTGAAAATTAATTGGAATAAAATGCTCATCTTCTTCCAAAACATTCATAGAAAAACATCCAATATCATTATCTGCATCATTCTTTGCAAGTACTATATCTGCACATGGTATTTCTAGCTTTTTTAGTACAGATGATGCTAAATGTTCTACCAAATCAACAGTTTCAAAAAAGCTTTTGTTTGTCTTATAAAATCCTGTTTTTCCTATTGCAGGAATGAAGTATTCACCTCTGACAGAAGTATAACACCCAGGAATATCTCTTTCATCTTTTACTAATTCACATTCAGATAAATCAATTCTATCTACTGACATCTTTATCTCCATTTTTATTAATCACATATTAATTATATTAATAATTATTTTTTTGTTCAACTTTTATTACACTTATTGGTTTAAAGTCTGTCATATCACAAGAAATATTTATATGTTTTTCTAGTGAATAAAGCTTTGAATCATAGTATTCACCAATACATTTATACAAGTTATTGTTGTGTATATGTCCATGAACATTGATATAGCCTTCTGGCACTTCTATATCTTGCACAGGAATGTGTGAAAGAAGTATCTTGTATTCATCTAATCTTACGAATGGTCCTCCTAGCACTGAAAATCCCATTTCTTCATATGCTTTTATACTCCATTTATCGTGATTTCCCCTTATGAGATACTTCACTCCATTTAGCTTTTTTGCAATATTGGTAGCATCTTCTTTTTTTCCAAGTGCAAAATCACCTATATGATAAACTATATCTTCATTTTGGACTATACTATTCCAATTTTTGATAAGAACATCATTCATTTCCTCAGCATTTTTAAATGGTCTCTTGCAGTATTTAATTATATTTTCATGATTAAAATGCGTGTCTGAAATAAGATATATCACAAATTTTGTCCTCCATTTTTTTCTTTCACATTTCATAAAAGCGATAATAGAATATCTACTACCGCTTAGTTTATTTATCTTTTTTTATTTTATTTTTTATAACGATGACTACTTGTAAAATTAGCATCCCAATAACAGCTCCACAAGTGTCTATCAGTATGTCACTTACTTTTCCAGACCTCTCAGAAACAAATCTTTGATGAAGCTCATCTGTACAAGCATACAAAAAAGATATCACAATTGGAAAAGAAATATACATCCATTTTTTTGAATTATAAATTTTGCAAGCTACTCCTATCAGTAATGCTAAAACTATATATACTACTGCATGTACTACTTTTCTAAGTGGTGCATTCAGTTTATTTACAACTCTTTGAATCTGCTTTTTATTTTCTTCCTCTGTGTTTTCTTTTTTCTGTGCTTCAACTTCTTTTTCTACGACTTTTTGTATCATAGCTTTGCTCTTGTTGTTTGATTCTTGTGCTGGCATATCTGATAAGAAATATATAAAACCCATCCAAATGAGTATTAAAACAATCGATAATATTTTCCAAATTTTTTTCATGTGTTTTTTCTCTTTTATACTCTCCATGTGTTTATTATATTAATGAAAATTATTTATTGCAAATTATATTTTGAAATTTTTATAATTCCTCTATATGCTTTTCAAAGTAATCTCTTACTTTTGAAATAGTATCTAGTACTTTATTTATTGTATCATCATCTACATTTTCTTTAGCATACTCGTTGATTGCTCTTAAATGGCTTATCCCCTTTCCAAACTTTTCAGTCATCCATGAATAATGAGGAAATATCCAAATATGAAAATGCAAAGAACGTTCTTCTTGGACCAATGTAATTTCATCTGTGATATTTAGTTCTTTAAGAGCTTTTTCTGCAAGAGCTATGATATTTGATGCTTCATATCTTTCTTCTCTAGTCAATTCTGAAAAAGAATTAACATGTCTTTTGGAATTAACTATCAAAAATCCTGGTATTGGAATTTCTGGATCAGCTCCTAAAATCATATTCTTACCATCAAATATTTTTCCACCAGGTAAAGAAACTTCTCCTTTTTCAATTGCACATCCAAGACATCCAACATCTTCCCATCTTTTACCTAGGAAGTCTATCATGATTTTTGATTGGTTTTTTTCTAAACTTTTATCCATATGTTACCTCTACATCATATTCATTATAAATTATATATTTATTTCATAAAAAAATGCCTAGGTGGCAACGTACTTAACATACGTTTAGCTTTTAGCTACCAAACCTAGGTCTTATTAAAATTATTTTAACATACAGGAAATCGTATGTCAAATATTTCTGTTCATATTTCATTTGTTTTTTTATTACTTACATTTCTTGGAAATAAACTAACCCTAAAATTTTTGGGCTTCAACTCCTTTACCACATCTTTAACTATCTCTTTATTCTTATAGCTGTTATAATAAGTATTTACCACTAAATCAGCTAATTGTATTTCAAAATTCGTTTTTGAATCATAATATGTAATTTTAAAGTCATCATCATAAATGCAAAATTCAGTCTTTAAATATATTTCTAAATTATTTAATTCACCTACTCTAATATTTCTATTATCTATACTTATAATGAATTCTATCGTTTCACCTTGATTTTGCAAATTTAATATTGGTATAATACAATCTTGAATTAATACTTTTACTGCGTAATTAAAAAATATATTTGAATCTACTATTTCTTTTCTCATTGCTTCTTTATCAAATACCTTTACACAGCCATGAAAAGTTTCTATATCTTGTATTTGATTAAATATCTTTATTTTTTCTTCTTGAGTCATGTTATATGATTTTATTTCTTCACTCACATCCAATTTCTTTATTCTTTTTAGTTTTAAATTTTCTTTTCTATATTTTGCTTTAATTTTTAACCTATCCTCTGAAAATGTAAAATAACCTCCAACTGCAAAATATTTTGTT
>CAYYBL010000004.1:0-47087 GCA_964470175.1 uncultured Lachnospiraceae bacterium
GCTCTATACTACAATAATACAAGAAAAAACGAATATAAGTTTTTAACTAAGATTTATGATGAGTATGTCTATAAGACATGCAGAGATGAAAGTGTAGATCATTTTAAAAGTGTATGTCAAAACATTGATTTATTAAAGAAAATAGAAATTAATACACTTGATTCATATGATGATAGCAAGATTGTGAGCAAATATGTAAAAAACGGAACAACTATTCAAGACATCATAATGCAAAATATGAATGATGATATGGATGTAGTTTCAAACTTAATAGATAAATATACAAAAGAAATATTATATAAACTGCAAATTGTAGAGAATTCTGATGATACTGCATTTGAAAAGTATGGAATTGATATTGATGTAGAAAAAAAGAAAGAACTTCATTTTGTTGAGCATGGTTTGTTTGATTTGATATTTCAGAATGTATTTGTTATTGATAATGATTTTTATGTATATGATCAAGAATGGATTGAGCCAAAGATTCCATTAGAATTTATTTTGTATAGATCAATTTTATATATGTCAGAATTATCAGCTGAAGAAAAAAATAGATTTTATGCAAAGCTTAATTTAAAAGACTATATTGATGAATTTTCTATACTAGAAAGTAAAATTCAAGAGCCAATTTTAGATAAGGAAGTATTTGATGCATATATAAATAGTGAAAAATCATACTCAGATGTAAATTCATATATAAGTAAAGAAATAAACAAAAAGAATGATGAAATAACAAAGCTTGAAAGAGATATTAAGCATCTAAAAAAAGAAATTAATCATTTAAAACGAGAAAATGAAACACAAGAAAAGAAACTAAAAGAGCAAAATTTGGAATTGCATAACGATTTGTATAAAACTAAAGTAAATGAAGGTGCTTTATTAAATTTAGTATATGAAAAAGAAAAAAACTTGATAGAAAAAGAAAGAAGGATAGCAGAACTTGATTCTCTAGTAAATCATTATGAAAGCATGAAAGTTGTGAGACTAGGAAAATCAACAAAAAGATTATTTAGAAAAATAAAAGGAAAGAATGGGTAAATAAATGCAAAACGAAAAGCTTTTAAAAGATATGATAAATGAAGCTATGCTTGTATCCTTAGATGTTTTTGATACGTTACTTTATAGAAAAACAAACAGTCCTGAAGTTATATTTGATATTATCGGAAGAAAGTATAATATTCATAATTTTAAGAAAATACGTATGAGCGCGCAAGATGAAGCAAGTATAAGAGTATATGAAAAATACAAATATCCACATGCAAACATAGATGAAATTTATGAAGTACTTGCTGAAAAAAAAGAATATAACATTGATTGGGAAGATGTTAAAAATTTTGAGATACAATTAGAAAAAGATAGCTTAGTATCAAATAAGGAAATGCTATCGATTTTTAAATATATAAAAAGCATTGGAAAGAGAGTAGTAGCAACAACTGATATGTATCTTATGGCAGATACGATAAAAGACTTTTTAGAGCAAAATGGCTATGAAGGATTTGACCATATTTATTGTTCTGCTGATGAGCATAAAGCTAAATTTAATAAAGAACTTTTTGAGCATGTTTCAAAATGCGAAGGTGTGCCATTTGATAAGATTTTTCATATTGGAGATAAAAAAAGGGACGATGGTGAATTCCCAAGAAGTTTTGGAATAAAAACATTTATTTATGAAAAAGAAATAGATTTAGAGAAAGTATCTAAATCTACATCTTCAGAAGTAGATAACGGACTATATAAAATATTATATGATTCAAATAAAAGTTTTATGTATAATCTTGGTGTCGAGGTCGGTGGACCATTATATGTAGGGCTTTATTTATGGATGGAAAAAATCATTAAAAAAGCAAACAAAAAAGTATTTTTTCTATCAAGGGATGGATATAATTTATATCATTTGTTTAAAAATAGAGGATATACAAACGTAGAATATCTTTATATGTCTAGAAGATCTCTTCTTTTGGCTGGTATAACAGAATTTAAAGAAAAAGAACTTGATATTCTACCACCTTTTACAAGAGGTCAAACGATTAGTGAGATCTTAGAGTATTTGCAAATTCCTTTAGATAAAGTGTCTTTGAGTGGCTCATGCTTTGATTCAATTGATGATGTTATAGATACTGATGAAGATATAAAAAATTTTAAAGATTTGTACATAATCAATAAAGATATCATATTAGAAAGATGTAGATATGAAAGGCAAAATGCAAAAGATTACTTAGAAAGAATTGGCTTTTTTGATGATGATTCTATTATATTTGATTGTGGCTGGAATGGAAGTTCACAAGAAATTCTTGAGCGTTTTAAAAAATCAATAAATTGCAAGTGTAAAAATGATTTTTATTATTTTGGTATTATAAATACAGTAAAAAGCCGTAGACAAATGCATAAGAAGTTCTATGATACATATCTATGTAATTTTTATACTAATTATTCTCTTCAAAATATGGTACAAGAAGCGGTTGCAATTTTTGAATTGTTTTTTTCAGCACCTCATAATTCAGTATATTACTATTCGCCAGAAGGTGTAGTATTTGAAGACAGTGGCGAAAATAATGAGAAGGAAGATATACTAAAAGGTATAGAAGATTACTTAGAATTAGGAATTGATTTCATAAAAAAATATGACATAGAGTATACGCCAGAAATCTCAGTAGGGCATTTGGAAAGACTTGTAAAAAATCCTACTGTAGATGAAGCAATACAAATTGGAAACATAAATAATGTAGATGGATTTGCAAAACAAGCTGGTGTAGAAAAGTATATTGCATACATTACAGAAGAACAGTTTGAAATAAATCCTAATACTGAGATATATTGGATAACTGGATTCTTAAAGAGAAATGATATTTCTGAAGATTTAAAAGAAAGAGTAGCAAAAGTTCATAATGTGATATATCCATATGAAAAAATGGGAGAATATCATTTAGAAGATGAGCAAAGTATGAAGAATTTCAATAGGTGGATTAGTGTGCAGAATGATGAAGAACCATTGGATCTTAAATATAATCCAATGTTTTCGGTCGTTATTCCAGTATATAATACAGTTCAAAGCCAACTTTCTATGGCAATAGATTCTGTTTTAGCTCAAACTTATAAGAATTTTGAACTTATATTGGTAGATGATGCTTCAACTTGGCCAGAAGTGAGAGAGACTTTAAAGAATTACGAAACGTGCAATAATGTAAAAATTAAATATAGAGAAAAAAATGGTAATATTTCAAATACCACAAATGATGGTATAAATATGGCATCAGGTGAATATATAGTATTTATGGACTGTGATGATACTATTGAAAAAACAGCTTTATATGAATTTGCAAAAAAGATAAATGAAAATCCAAACTATGAATTTATATATAGTGATGAGGACAAGATTACTGAAGATAGCAAAATTAGACACTTACCATTCTTTAAACCAGATTGGTCACCAGATTTATTTATGTCTATGATGTATACAAATCATTTAGCAGTATACAAGCTAGATAGAGTTAAAGAAGTAGGTATGCTAAGACCAGAATACGATGGCGTACAAGATTATGATTTGACACTAAGGATTACAGAAAAAATAGATTATAAAAATATTGGACACATATCAAAAATACTTTACCATTGGAGAGAAAGAAAAGAATCAGTTGCATATGCAATGAGTTCAAAAAACTATGTGACTGATCTTACAAAATATGCAAAGGAAGAAGCCTTAAAAAGAAGAAATATACCAGGTCATATGGAATATATAGTGGGACTTAATCAATATAGGGTTGTATATGAGCCGGCAGATAATCCTAAAGTAAGTATTATAATTCCTACAAAAGATCACCCAGATATTTTGATGCAATGCATAAATTCTATAGAAAGATTTACTGATTACAAAAATTATGAAATTGTAGTAGTAGATAATGGAAGTAGTGCTGAAAATAAAGAAATAATATCTAATTATCTTGAGCATAAAGGGCATAAGTACATCTATGATAGATATGAATTTAACTTTTCAAAAATGTGTAATATTGGTGCTAGAAATAGTCTGGGCGATTATTTATTGTTTTTAAATGATGATACAGAAATGTTCCAAAGAGATTGGCTTTATAGATTAGTGGGACATGCTGAACAAAAACATGTTGGAATTGTTGGCGGAAAATTATTGTTCCCAGAGACTACTATAATACAACATGATGGGGTTTCAAATATTAAAGAAGGTCCAAGTCATAATTACATATATTTAGATGATTCTAATACATATGGTTTTGGATTTAATAGAATTGATTTAAATACGATTGCTATTACTGGTGCATTTTTAATGATAAGTAAGGCTATATTTAGCAAAGTTGGAGAATTTGATGAAAGTTTTCCAATTGCATATAATGACATCGATTTGTGTTTTAAAGTATATGAAGCAGGGTACTACAATGTTATAAGAAATGACGTTATAGGATATCATTATGAATCGCTAAGTAGGGGAAATGACTCTATAAATAGAGAAAAATTTTTAAGATTAAGTGCTGAAAGACAAAGATTATATGAAAAACATCCAGAGCTTAAAGGTAGAGATCCATTCTTAAACAAAAATCTTAATAATTATAGTGTTATATTAGATTTGAAAGATAACTATAATAAAATAAGCAAAGTGGATATTTCAGATGCAATATGTGATAGTACTGGAAATATTGATTATGTAAATGTCACGAATCAAGTATCTATTGCTGGATGGTCGTATATTAATTCAAGAGAGAAAAACAGTGAATTAAAAAGATATTTAGTTTTAAAAGATATATATGATAATACGTATAAAATTGATACAAATGCTTACAAAAGAGATGATGTTGCAAATAACTTTGATGAAGAAAACGATATAATAGATTATGGATTTGAATGTGTTATTGATAAGAATTTATTAAGTTTAGAAGATATAAGATACAAAATTGGTATTTTAACAATTGATAAGGAAAATGTAAAGCATATTGTATGGCCTTTATCTACAAACATAATAAGCCTTGAAAGAAAAATACCAAGTTATGCTGATAAAGAAGTATTACATACTACTGATAAAATAGAAAATACAAGTAAAAGAGTTATATGGAATTTTGATACCATTGAAGATACCAGTGAAGATATTTTTCTTAGAGGTTGGGGTATATGTGATGAAAACAATAGTTATAAATATAAAACAGAGATAATCTTGAGAAGACAAGAAGAGGCATATATTTATAAGGCAGATAAGAAAAATAGATACGATGTAGCTATGTCAATGCCAAGTTTTCATTTTATAAATAATGTAGGTTTTGTTTGTAGGATATTGAAGAAATCACTTAAAAAGGGTGATTATGAGATAATACTTAAATTTACAAACAAACTTGATAATAATGATACAAATTATGTAATTACAGAGAAAAAAATAAGTGTTGAATAAGCCAAACTAGATGTGAGAAAGGAATTAAAACAGAAGTGATAGAATTTTTTAAGATATTATATCAAAATAGAAAGCTTGCAATTCAACTTGGAAAGAATGATTTTAGAAACAAATTTGCAAATACAAGTTTAGGAACCCTATGGGGCTTTGCACAACCATTTGTTTTTATGATTACTTATGTTATAGTCTTTCAATTTATTTTGAAAACAGGAAGTTCTGGAAAGTATCCATATATAGTATGGTTCTTGCCAGGAATGAGTATGTGGCTATATATAAGTGATGCAATACTATCTTCTAGTAGTTCAATAAGAAATTATAGTTATTTAGTTAAAAAAGTTGTATTTCCGGTTGATATTATACCGATAATTTCAATTATTTCATCAAGTTACATAGGTGCATTTCTTGTATTTATTTCTACGATGGCTGCAACTATATTTGGATTTTTCCCAAATATTCTTAATATTATTTACATAGTCTTTTGTACTTTATGTTTGATAGTTGCTATTACTAGATTTACATCTGCACTTGTTACTGTACTTCCTGATTTTGCACAATTACTTAATATAATAATACAACTTTGTATGTGGTTTACACCAATCGTGTGGAATCTTTCGATGCTTAATGGTTGGATGTCTAGCTTATTTAAATTATTACCTTTTACATATATTATTGAGGGATTTAGACAGTCATTTATATCAACTTCTACAATTATTACAGAACATCACTTTGTGTATACAATTAGCTTTTGGGTAATTACAAGTATTATTTTCTTGTGGGGAAATTCAATTTTTAAGAGAAATAAAAAAGATTTTGCAGATGTATTATAAAATTTGGAGAAAAAAATGAGTGATAATGATTCAGTTATAAAAATTAATAATTTAAGCAAAGAATATAAGATGTTTGCGAGAAAAAAAGATAGACTTTTGCAGACAATTTTTCATAATAAGTATAAGAGATATGGCACATTTAAAGCTCTAGATAATCTAAATTTAGAGATAAAAAAAGGAGAGGTTGTTGGTATACTTGGAAAAAATGGTGCTGGGAAATCTACTCTTCTTAAGATTGTCACTGGAGTTGTTATACCAACAAGTGGTGATGTTAGCATTAATGGAAAAGTAAGTTCGCTTCTTGAACTTGGAGCTGCTTTTAATCCAGAGCTAACAGGTATGGAAAATATTTATCAGCATGGTCAAGTAATGGGACTTTCAAATGAAGAAATAGATGCAAAAAGGCAAGAAATAATTGATTTTGCAGATATTGGTGATCATTTATATCAACCAGTAAAGACATATTCTTCTGGAATGTTTGCAAGACTTGCTTTTGCGTGTGCAATTAATGTTGATCCAGATATCCTTATTGTAGATGAAGTTTTATCCGTAGGAGATATGGCTTTTCAGTTTAAATGCTTTAAGAAGTTTGAACAGTTTAAGAAAAATGGAAAAACTATATTGTTTGTTAGTCATAGTGTTGGAGATATCCAAAGAAACTGTACAAGAACGATTATACTTGATTGTGGAAAAAAGATATATGATGGAGCTGTAAAAGAAGGAGTTGAGAGATACAAAAAAATAATGGTAGGTCTTGGAGGCTCTTTGGATGATGATGATGAAGATGAAAATGAAGAAGAAATAGATGATAATATAGAAAATCCTGAAATGGAAGGAGATTGGAAACATAATTTTGTACAAAATCCAGAAATTATAGATTATGGAGATAAAAGAGCTGAGGTTATAGATTATGGTATGTTTGATACTAAATATAGACCAATCAATGCTTTTGACAATGGTGATGAAGTAATTCTAAAATCAAAAATACTATTTCATGAAGATGTATCAGATCCAATTTTTACAATGACGTTAAAAGATTTTCAGGGAGATACTATAGCTGGAACGAATACAGATTATGAAAAAATATTAACTGGAAAATTTCAAAAGAATGATATAGCAGAGGTAGAATTTAGACAAAGAATTCCAGCAAAAGCTGGAAAATATACTCTTTCATTTAGTTGTACAAAATATAATCTTCAAGGGCAACTTGAGGTATTAAATAGAAAATATGATGCACTACTTATAGATGTTATTACATCAAAATATTCTGTTGGAATGATAAGACTTGATTCAGATATTAAAATTAAAAAATATTCAAAAAAATAATTAGAGGTTTGATATATGAGTAAAATAAAAAAAGTTTTTATTGTAATTCTTATAATAATCATAGTAATTGTATGTAATTGCTTGGGCTTAAATACAAGATATAAAAATAGATTAAAAGTCACACAAATTACTTCTAATGGATGTGGATATATTTTTACAACCAAGAAAAATAATTTAGTGATTGTTGATGGTGGCAATAAGAATAATACTGAAAAATTAATGAATATTATAAGCGAGCACGATAATTTAGTTACAGCATGGATTGTTACTTCTCCTGAAGAAGATAAAATAGGAGCTCTATGTGAAATAATTAGAGGAGTAAATGATATTAGAATACACAATCTTTTAAATAATTTAGTATTTGATGATGATTGGTATGACAATTTAAACATTAGTAGTGATGAAATATATAAAATGAAACAAAATATTGATATGATTTACAATGGTAGATATAGAAAGAGTCTAGTGCAGATAGGAAGAAGAGCACAATATTCATTTGATAATTTTTTCTTTACACCTCTTGAAATAAACGATACAAATAGCACAGAAATATCTGATCAAAGAATTATTTATAAAGTTGATAATACATTTAAAAATATTATTTTATTTAACGATATAAATGAAAATATGGCTAATATCTTTCTTGAAAATGATAAAGACCAATTTAAAAATGAAGCAATTTATTTCTATAACAGTAATTCTCAAATTGTTAGAGATATTATAGATAAAACGAAAGCAAAAAAAGTATACACATCAGAAATGGTAGATGGACTTAATAATAGGATTATAGTATCTAAGGATGCTGAATTTTCTGATGAAATTTGGTAAAGGGTAGTTAGATGAGTAAAGTTGATATATTGCTTGCAACGTATAATGGAGAGCAATTTTTGAAAAGTCAAATTGATAGTATTTTAAATCAAACATATACTGATTTTAGACTTTTAATTTCAGATGATCATTCAAGTGACAGCACGGTAAGTATTTTAAAAGAGTATGCAAAGCTCGACAAGAGAATAGTACTTTTCTTTCAAGAAAAAAATTTAGGCATTATGAAAAATTTTGAATTTCTTTTAAGTAAAGTTGAAAGTGATTACTATATGTTTTCAGATCAGGACGATGTTTGGAATGAAGATAAGATAATGCTTTCAATTGAGAAGCTTGAAAATACAAGTTCTGATATAGTGTTTTCTGATCTTGAAGTTGTGGATACAGATTTAAATGTAATATATGATTCATATTGGAAACTAAAAGGTTTTTATAAGAAAATCAAAAAATATAATAGTTTTGAAGCTCTTTATCTTACAAATTATGTCACTGGTTGTACAATGATTTCTAAGTCTGAATATATAAATGAGTGTTTACCATTTCCAGATAGTAAATATATATTGTATGACTACTGGATAGCACTTATATTAAGCAAATCACATAAGATTTCATATATAGAAAAGCCACTTATAAAATATAGACAGCACAAACATAATACAATAGGTTCTAAGAAAAAGTCTAATGAACTAAAAAGTATAGATGAAATAAGAAAACTATTTATAGATGTAAAAAAAGATCACTTCTCAAGTTTGATTCAAAATGAAGATAAATTCTTTTCAGATGACATTAAATTATTAAATCATAAATCGCTTGAATATTTTGAAATGCTTGAGAAAAAGAAAAATTTCAATTTTAGAGGATGGGCTCTTTTTTCTAAGTTATACAAATATGAAAACTTTAAATATAGGTTTGAAAATTTCTTAATTTTAAATCTACCATTTTTGGCAAGAATTTTATTTAAAATAAGAAGTATATTTAAATAAATTGGAGAATTATGAATAAAATAAAAAGTATATTAAAATATATTTGGTGGGTAATCAACCCATTTAATGGAGCAAGTTTCTTAGATAGAAGAATGCCACCAGGTGGAAAAAGAAGGATAAAATACGACAAGGAACACACGGAAAAGCTTTATAAAGAAAGGGTTGAAAACTACTATAAATGTACTGATAAGGAAACAGCAGATTTTTGGAAAGGCATCGATCATAGACTTTTCAAAAAGCAAGAAAAACACTTTTTGAAGCTTGAAAAAGTAAAAGAAAATGAAGAATTTATATATGAGCAAGAAGAAAAACTAAATGATGAACAAAAAGAAAATATCAGAAGAAACTTTGAATATGAGATGTGGTATTACAAAAACAAACCTACAGATCAAGAACTTGAAAAACAATCAAAGAAGTTTTTCTTTAAGAAGCCATTAATAAGTATCATAGTACCTTTGTACAACACAGATACGGATTTTTTTAGAGAGCTTTTATATAGTGTGCATTGTCAAACATATACAAATTGGGAACTATGCTTAGCAGATGGAAGTGAAAAAAGACTTTCTAAGATTGAGGAAATGGTAAAGAAAGACTTAAGAATAAAATATAAATTCATTGGTGAAAACAAAGGAATATCAGGAAATTCTAATGAAGCAATTAAACTTGCAACAGGAAAATACATTGCACTTCTTGATCATGATGACATGCTTTCAACTAACGCACTATATGAAGTTGTGAAATGCATAAATGAAAGCAATGCAGATTTTATATATTCTGATGAAGATAAGTTTCATTTCTTAGATGAAGAAATGTTTGAGCCACATTTTAAGCCTGATTATGCACCAGATACATTAAGGTCCAATAATTATATTTGTCATCTTAGTGTGGTAAAAAAAGATTTGCTAGATAAAGTAGGACATTTTGATAGCAGATTTGATGGAGCTCAAGATTTTGATTTAATTCTTAGAATAACTGAAAATGCTAAAAAAATAGTCCATATACCAAAGGTACTTTATCATTGGAGAGTACATAGTGGCTCTACTTCAATGAATAGTGAAGTAAAACCTTATGCTGTAGATGCAGGAAAAAGAGCTGTTCAAGAAGAACTTGAAAGACTTGGAAAAAATGGAACTGTAGAAAATGGATTTCATTTAGGTACATATAACATAAATTATAAATTTGAAGAATGTTTTATCCCTGTTCTTATAGATAGTGCAGAGGGTTTGAATGAAGAGAATATTAATTGCATTTTATCAAATACTTCATATAAGTCGTATAAATTAATTGTTTTTGGAAATGAAAAACTTAAAAACTTAAATGATGAAGAAATAGAATTTGTAAATACTTCTGATACTAATACAGCAAGGATATTTAATAATTATCTTGCAGCCAATAAATCAAAATATTTCGTTGTACTTTCAAGTAATTGCAAAATACGTACAAGTAATTGGATAGAAAAGATGTTAGGGGTTGTAGAAAATGATGGCGTTGGAGTAGTTGGCACAAGATTTTTCGATAAAGACGATATCACGCAAAATTCAGGTATAACAATTAATGATGAAAATGGATTTAGGTATATAAATGAGGGATTAAAAAATTCTAAAGATGGATACTTTGGAAGAGAAAAAATAGTTCAGAATCTTAGTGCTGTATCTTTTGCCTTAGCTATGATTGATAAAGAAATATACAGTAAACTTGGTGGTTTTGATGAGGAGTTTGATAAGCTATTTGGTATAGATTTTTGTATGAAGGTAAATAAAAATAATCTTATTGTTTATAATCCTAACATAGAAGCTTATAAAAACAACAAACAAATATCTGATAATGAGATACATTTATTTAAAGAAAAATGGAAAAACAGACTTCATGATAGATATTACAATATGAATTTTAGTACAAAAAATGGTAATTATGAAATAAATTGGAATGGATAAAAATGAATATTTTAAAACACAGAATTAATCAAATAAAATTTTATATAAAAAAATATGGCTTTTTTAAAACAATAAAAAAATGCATAAAGGTTTTTATATATAAACTTATAAGATTTATAAAAAATGAAAAGGAACTTCAATATGGAGATTATGGTTGTTGGATTAGACATAATGAACTTTCAGATAGTGATTTAAAAAGTCAGATGAAAGTAAAATTTGAATATATGCCTAAGATAAGTGTTATAGTTCCTATGTACAATACAAAAGAAAAATTCTTTAAAGAACTTGTAAAATGCTTGAAAGATCAAACATATACAAATTGGGAACTATGCCTAGCAGATGGTAGTCCAAAACAAAACGAGAGCTTAAAAAAGTACATTGAAGATGACAGGATAAAATACAAATATTTAAATAAAAATCTTGGTATTGCAGGAAATTCGAATGCTGCTCTTGAAATGGCGACAGGAGATTATATTGCTCTTTTAGATCATGATGATTTGCTTGCAGACTATGCTCTTTTTTTCATGGTAGAAGCTATTAATAAAAATAAAAATGCGAAGTTTTTATATTCGGATGAAGATAAGATAGATGAAAGCGGAAACAGGTATGATGCATATTTCAAGCCAGATTTTGCACCAGATACTTTGAGGTGTCAAAATTATATTTGTCACTTTAGTATGTTTAAAAAAGAATTAATGGATGAACTTAAAGGATTCAAAGAAGACTATGATGGTGCTCAGGATTATGACATATTTTTAAGAATGAGTGAAATTACAAATCCTGTTGAGATAGTTCACGTACCGAGAATACTTTATCATTGGAGAGTACATAATGAATCAACTGCAAAACTTGATAGTCACGCAAAAAATTATGCTTTTATAGCTGGAAAAAAAGCAATAGAAGATCATTTAAAAAGAATTGGACTAAATGGAAAAGTATCTGAAGGATGTATTGAAGGTATTTATAGAATAGATTACGAATTTAGTGGAAATCCAAAAGTATCTATAGTTATACCTAATAAAGATGGAAAAGATATTTTGGAAACATGTATTAATTCAATTTTAAATAAATCTACTTACAAAAATTTTGAAATTGTTGTTGTTGAAAATAATAGTGATACTGAAGAAATATTTGAATACTATAAAACTATAATTAATAATCCAAAAATTAAAATTGTAAATTACAATATTAATGTTCAAATGACAGACAATATGTGCAGTTTAGACTATATCAAAAAAGCTATTCAGGAAAATAAAGATGCAAAACTTGGATTTAATTATTCCGGAATAATAAACTATGGAGTAAGAAATTCATCAGGAGATTATGTAATTCAACTAAATAATGATACAGAAGTAATTACAGAAAATTGGATGGAACTTATGCTTGGTTTTTGTACTAGAAAAGATGTAGGCGCTGTAGGAGTAAAACTATATTTTCCTGATGAAACAATCCAGCATGCAGGAATCATTGTTGGTATCGGAGGAATTGCAGGAAATAGATTTAAGAGTATACCAAAATCTGGGCATGGTTATTTTGCAAAAGAAAGTATGATAGAAAATTTAAGTGCTGTAACAGCAGCATGTATAATGACTCCAAAGAGGGTTTATGAAGAAGTTGGTTTTATGGATGAAAACTTAGCTGTAGCTTTTAATGATGTAGACTTTTGCTTGAAAATTAGAGAAAAAGGATATCTTATAGTATATAATCCATTTGTCGAGTTTTGGCATTATGAATCTAAAACAAGGGGAGCGGAAAATACTCCTGAAAAGATACGAAGATTTCAAAATGAAATATGTACATTTGAACAGAGATGGCCAGAAATATTAGAAAATGGTGATCCTTACTATAATATAAATTTGAGCTTAGATACAGAAGTTTATCATATGAAAAATATACCAGTAAGGTACTATAATGATGAGCCAAAAAAGAAAAAAATAAAAAAGTCAAAAGAGAAAAAGGAAGAAAAAATTGCAAAGTAGAAATGTAGAAAAATTTTTGTATAATTTAAAAAGATATGGGTTAGGCTACACTTTGAAAAAAGTTTCAAAAAGAGTTTTTCATAAAAAGAAAGAGGAAAAATTTGATAATGGAGCTTATATTAAGTGGATACAAAATAATGAACCGGATATTCATGAAATAGAAAACCAAAAGAATACAAAGTTTAAATACAACCCAAAGATAAGTGTAGTCATTCCTATGTATAACACAAATGATGTCTTTTTCGTAGAGCTTTTACAATCATTTATGAACCAAACATATGTGAATTTTGAGATTTGTATTGCAGATGGAAGTGAGATAAAAAATGAAAAGATTGAAGAATATATTAAGTCTGCAGAACTTCAAGATAAAGTAAAATATAAGTTCTTAGGGAAAAATGGCGGAATATCTGAAAATACAAATAAAGCTATAGAACTTGCAACTGGTGATTATATAGGCTTTATGGATCATGATGATTTGATTTCAGATAATTGTCTTTTTGAGGTTGTGAAAAAAATTAATGATGAAGATCCTGATTGCATTTATTCAGATGAAGATAAAATCGAAAATGGTGTGAGATTTGAGCCATATTTTAAACCAGATTATTCGCCTGAAATGTTAGAATGCAATAATTATATTACTCATTTTGTTGTAGTAAAGAAGAGTATTCTTGATAAAGTTGGGAGATTGGATTCTAGATTTGATGGTGCTCAAGACTTTGATTTACTTCTTAGAATTTCAGAAAATACAAATAAAATATCTCATATTTCAAAAATATTATATCATTGGAGATCACATAAAAATTCTACAGCAGAACTACCTGAAAATAAAAAGTATGCTTATGAAGCAGGTCTTAAGGTAGTAGAAAAGCATATAAAAAGAACGGGTAAAGATGCAGAAGTTTTATATGGAAATGATGTTCCAGGTGTTTATAAGATTAAGTATAATGTTAGAGGAAATCCTAAAGTATCAATAATCATACCAAACAAAGATAATGTGGGACTTCTTTCAAATTGTATAAAATCTATTTTAAAGCTTACAACATACAAAAATTATGAAATTATTATCGTTGAAAATAATAGTACAAGTATGAAAACATATGATTTTTACGATGAAATAGTGAAAAATGAAAGAGTAAAAGTATATAACTATAATAGCAGAACGATACAAGATATGTTTTATCAAGACTCACTTGGACAAAGAGAATTTGAAGATGATGATCAAAAAAAGATGGATGCCTTTAGCAAGGAGTTTATAGAGGAAGACAAATCTAAGTTTAATTATTCAAAATTAATCAACTTTGCAGTAAGGCTTACAGATACAGATTATATAGTGCAATTAAACAATGACACCAAGATAATATCTCCAGACTGGCTTGAGACAATGATAGGGTATTATCAACAAAATAATGAAATAGGTGCTATAGGTGGAAGACTATATTATTCTGATAAAAGTATTCAACATGCAGGTATTGCAGTTGGCATAGGTGGATATGCTGCAAATTTGCTTGTGAATTTGCCTTATGGAAAACATGCATATTATGGATATGAGGCAATTACAAGAGATGTTTTAGCTGTTACTGGAGCAATGCTATTTACTTCAAAAATAATGTACGATGAAGTAGGATATATGGATGATAAAAACCTTCAAATAGCACTAAATGATGTAGACTTTTGTTTAAAAATATATGAAAAAGGTTATAGAATTTTATATAATCCATATATTGAGATATGGCATTATGAGTCAAAATCAAGGGGATATGAAAATACTGAAAATAAAGAAGCAAGATTTAACGAAGAAATAGAGTATTTTAAAAATAAATGGAAAAAATATATTGATTATGATCCATATTACAATATTAATTTTACAAGGAAAAATCCTGACTTTAAAATAAATTTAGAAAGGCATGATTAGATGGACGAAACAAATAATGAATATCATAGTATTACCCTGAAAATATTTGAAATAGTTGAAAATTTTGGGCTTTGGATATTAGAAAAAATTCATTTAAATTTTTTAGCAGATATTTATAGAAAAAACATAGAAGTTATGAGATATCTTATATGTGGAGCACTTTCAACTGTTGTAAATATTGTTTCATATATAATTGGTAGCAAACTTATTTTTGTATATTTAAAGGAAACTTCTCTTATAGTAAATGTAAGTGAAATATTTGCTTTTATTGTTGCATTAATATTTGCCTATTGGGTAAATAAATCAATCGTTTTTAAAAGTAAATGTGAAAATTTTAAATCTCTTGTTAAAGAAATGTCTTCATTTACGTTTGCACGAATATTTACTGAATTTATAAGTATTGGACTTATGAATTTAGCAGTAATTACAAATTTTAATGATGTAGCTATGAAGATAATAGCAAATATTATTGTAATCATTTTAAATTACGTATTTAGTAAGCTTATTATATTCAAGAAATAATTGATAATGCAAAACTAATTTGATATAATAAGATAAATTTTAAGTAAAAGGAGAAATCATATGGATAAAATAGCGGTTTTGATTCCTTGCTACAATGAATCAAAAACTATAAAAAAAGTAGTGGAAGATTTTAAAAGAGAACTTCCTGAAGCAACGATTTATGTATATGACAATAATTCAAAAGATGGAACAGATGAGATAGCAAAGAAAGCTGGTGCTATAGTAAGATATGAAACTCGCCAAGGTAAGGGAAATGTTATTAGAACAATGTTTAGAGAGATAGATGCTGAATGTTATGTAATGGTTGATGGAGATGATACATATCCAGCAGAAAATGCAAAGGAAATGGTTACAGCTGTTCTTGAAGAAAACATAGATATGGTTGTAGGCGATAGACTTTCTTCTACATATTTTACGGAAAATAAAAGATTATTTCATAATTCAGGAAATAAAGTTGTAAGAGCACTTATAAATAGAATTTATAAATCAAATATTAGAGACGTAATGACAGGACTTCGTGCATTTAGCTATAGATTTGTAAAGACATTTCCTGTTATGAGTAAAGGATTTGAACTTGAGACAGAAATGACTATACATTGTCTAGACAAAAATTTAAAAGTTAAAAATGTAATTATTGATTATAGAGATAGACCTGCTGATAGCCCATCTAAATTAAATACTATACCAGATGGAATAAAAGTTATAAAGACAATTTTCGGTTTTTATAAGAATTACAAGCCAATAAATTTTTTTGGTGTTATAGCATTCTTAGCATTAGCTGTTGGACTAGGATTATTTATACCAGTATTTATTGATTTCTTACATCGTGGAGTAGTAAAAATTCCTACACTTGTAATAAGCGTTTTATTCTTTATGGGAAGCATACAATCATTATTTACAGGTCTTATGCTTGATAATACAATTCAAACAACAAGACAAAATTTTGAAATGAGACTTATAGAAATAGACAGAATCTTTAAAATAGAAAAATCAAAAAAATAAAGGAAAAATATGAGCGATATTAAAGTTTCAATTGTTGTACCAATTTATAATTTAGAAGATTATATTCCAAGATGTTTAGATGCTCTTGTAAACCAAACTCTTCAAGAAATAGAAATACTTCTTGTAGATGATGGCTCTACAGATTCAGCACCTCAAATCATTGAAGATTATAGAAAAAAATATCCTAATAAAGTTAAGACATTTCATAAAGAAAATGGTGGTGAATGGTCTGCACGTACTTATGGACTAAAGGAAGCAGTTGGTGAATATGTTGGATTTATTGATAGCGATGATGTTCCTGAAGTTACATGGGCTGAAAAACTTTATAACGCTGCTAAACTAAATGATGCAGATATAGCATTTAGCGGATACGATAGGATAGATTTGGATACAGGAAGAGTTGTATCAGTAGAGATGACACAACATGGTACGATGAATAAAGAAGTTGATTGGAATGATGATTTTATAGTATATGCAAATCCATCTTTATGGAATAAGATTTATAGAAGAGAACTTGTTAAAGATAATGAATTTCTTCCATTTAGAGGATGTAATGATACACTTTTCTTGATAAGAGCATATATGGATGGTGCAAAAACTCTTACTTTTATACCTGATGTTTTATACCATTATTATTTAAGGTCTTCATCTCAAATACACTCATTAGGACCAAAAGACATTGAAAATTTAAAGAAATATTTGCTTGTGCTTAAAGGTTATTCAAAGCAAATTGGTAGAGAAGAAGAGTATAGTGAAATATTTTCATGTATGGCTTTTCTTCATTTGGGTATTTCATGGGCTTTTATGCTTTCATATTATCCAGATGTTAATCTTAGAAAAGAGCTAAAGGGAATAATAAAATATCTTGATTTAAATTTCTATGAGTGGAGACATTCTAGATTCTATTCGATGTTTCATTGTTTTCCACAAGGTATGAAATATGTACTTATTTGGGGAGTTCATTTGTTTTACAGAATGGGCCTTCCAGGAGTTTATATAAAAGTAAATAGATTTATAAGAGATAAATTAAAAAAAGAAGTTAAGTGGTAATTTATAATATGGAAAAATTAGAAAACGATGTATCAAAATTATATGATTTTGTTGTACAAAAATTTAAATTTTTTATTGATAAAAATCATTTTGTAGTGCTAAAACTTGTTTTAGCATTTCTTTTGTCATGTGTATTAAGTGTTGCATGTGAATTTACTATAATGAGAAGATATCACCCAGAATATATTTCTAAAATTAGGATGATACTAGTGGCTTGTATTTTCTATTTTACAAGTTTACACTTTATTTTTAAGCTTGATAAGATGTATGAATTTATTCACAAATATAGATTTGTGATTGCAGTGTGTTTTTTACTTTTTGTAATGATTCTAAAACTTTCAGGATCTTCGATTGTTAGTTTTAATGCATTTATTCAATCACATAACGATGATAGAAAATTTCATACTATACTTGGTGTGCCACGTTATATAAGGACAGATGAATGGGCAACTTCTACTACATACATTATGTCTCAAGCAAATAGTACTACACCATTTAGTTATTTTTCAAATGTACCTAGAGCTACAGATACAGACATGTATACTGTAGCAAATGCGCCAGTAGTAGATATACTTATGCTTGGTAGACCATTCCAAATAGGATTTATGCTTTTTGGAAATGATATGGGACTTAGTTTTTATTGGTATATTAGATTGATAGCGATGATGCTAGGATCATATGAGCTTTGTTTGATTTTTACAAAGAAGAAGAAATTTCCCGCATTTGTTGGAATGATTATGATTACATTTTCTAGTGCAACACAATGGTGGTATTGTATGGATACCCTTATTTGGGGACAAATAGCAGTTGTTTTGTTTGATAAATTTATGAATGTAAAGAATAAATTGAAAAAGTATTTGTGTGCGTTCGGTATGCTAGTTAGTATTCTTTCGTACATATTTGTATTCTATCCTTCATGGCAGCTTCCATTTGGATATGTGTTTTTAGCTATTGTCATCTGGATTGCTATTAAAAATATTAAATATGGTGATTATAAGATAAATAAACATGATGTAATTGTTGCAATAATTACATGTGTATGTTTGGTTCTTCTTATTGGAAGATGGTATGGTTTATCAAAAGACACTTTAGCTATGGAAATGAATACAGATTATCCAGGTGAAAGACAGGAGACAGGTGGATTTGCACAGAATATATATTCTTATTTTTATGATATATTTTTCCCATTTTTTGAGTATTTGAATCCATGTGAATTCGCCGCGATGCTTTCGTTTTTCCCTATACCAATCTTTTTGGGTATAATATATATCGTAAGAAATAAAAAGGATTTACATTTCTGGATACCAATGCTTATAGTTTCAATAATGCTTAGTATTTGGTGTATATGGGGATTCCCAGCTAGCATAGCAAATATTACGAAATTCTCTATGGCTCAATCAGGAAGAGCAACTATACCGCTTGGAACTATATGTATATATTTACTTGTATTTTTGTTTGGAAATTTTGATAAAGAAAAAGATAAATTATTAAATTTACATGTTTCAGCAGTACTTGCAGTTATTTTTACTACATATATAGCATACAAAGCAAAAAATACTATAGCATATAGAGAAGACTTTTTATATTTGGATAAATTTAAGATGCTTGTAGCCTTTGAATTTTTTGTAGCAGCAATTTTCTGTATTTTAAATCTAAATAATAATAAATTGAGAAAGGCTGGATATGCTTTATTAATAACTATAGCACTTCTTTCAGGTCTTAGAGTAAATCCAGTAATAAGTACGACTAATATTTTTTATGAAAAACCTGTTGCGAAAAAGATGAAGGAAATAAAAGATCAAAATCCAAATAGTATATGGGTAGTTGATGATGATGGGTGGTATTGCAATGATTATGCCTTAGCAAGTGGAATTAGAACTATAAATTCTACCGCTCTTTATCCAAATTTTGATATGTACAAAAAAGTACTTGGAGATGAAAGAGCAGAAGAATTAAGAACTATATACAATAGATATGGACATATAAACTTTATAATCACGGATAAAGAATCAGATGTTAAGCTAGTTTTCTTTGATAATGTAGAATTTGATGTGAATTATAAAGATTTAAAAAAATTGGATATAGAATATATAATATCGTTCGAGGATTTATGTGAAAGAGATTATGGAGATGCATTTTTAAAATTATATGATGAAGATGGAATTTATATATTTCAGTATTTAAATAAGTAAAAGGAAGAATTAGTGGAAGAAAATAAGAAAGTTGCTGTTGTAATGAGTACATACAATGGCGAGAAGTATTTAAAAGAACAAATTGATTCTATATTGAATCAAACATATAAAAATATTGTCATTGTCATTAGAGATGATGGTTCAAAAGATGGTTCAGTAAGTTTAATAGAAGAATACATGAAAGAAAATGACAATATAATCCTACATAAAGGAGAAAATCTTGGATTTGTAAATAGTTTTTTTAATTTATTAGGATACGTGGATGCTGATTATTATGCATATGCTGATCAGGATGATGTGTGGCTTCCAGAAAAGATAAAACTTGCTGTTAATGAACTAAACAAATTTGACAATTCTAAGCCAAATATGGTTTTTGGTGATTCGGATTATTATGATGAAAATATGAATTTTATGGGATTTGGTCCCAAAAATAGAAAGCATTCTTTTTTGATGTCATTGTTTTCATGTGTAGGACAGGGGATGACATTTACTATTAATAAAAAAGCACGTGATTTAATTATAGAAAACAGGCCGGAAAGCTGTTTCTTCCATGATTGGTGGACATATATTCTTTGTGAAGGATTGGGAAATGTCGGACAAAACAATGTAGTAGTAGTAAAGTATAGAAGAAGAAAGAAAAATGCAACATCTGAAGGGCAAGGATACTTTAGACTTCTAATTTGGAGAATAAAAAATTTAGTATTTGGAAGTGGCATGAAAGAAATAAAGCAGCAGATGCTAAATTTCAAAAATATATATGGTGATGAAATATCAGATGATAAAAAAGAAATATTAGAATTGTTTGCAAATGAAAAATATGATTTCTTTAAGGCAATAAAGAAAACCTTTTATCCAAAGAGAATAAGAAGTAAATTATTGGATGAAATAATGCTTAGATTTTTGTTTCTATTTGGATCTATGTAGAGGAGATTTATGGAAAAAACAGAAGATAGAAAAGAATTTTTAAAAAATTTTATATGGAATAGTTTAGGCACAGGTATAAATGCGTTTAATTCATTATTCTTTCTAATAATTGTTACTCATATAAATGGAACTACAAGTGCAGGCATTTTTTCACTTGGATATGCTACAGCAAGTATTTTATATACAGTTGCAATGTATTCAGGAAGACTTTGCCAAGTTACTGATATAAAGGGAAAAATTAAAGACAATGACTATATTTTGACAAGAATTATTACATGTTTCTTTATGGCGATTTGTGTTACCATTTTTTTGATAGCAAAAAAATATAGTCTATATAAAACTTCTGTTTTTATACTTCTTGCAACATTTAGAGGTATTGAAGCTTTTGCTGATGTACTTTATGGAGTAATGCAGAAAAATGGATATTTATACAAGTGTGGCTTTTCTTTATTTATAAAAGGAATTATAGGAGTTATTTCATTTTTAATAGTTGATCTTGTTACAAATAATCTTGATTTTGCTTGCCTTTCAATAATAGTAGTAAATTTTGTGATTTTATTTTTATATGATTATTTGAAGATTACGAAAAAATTAATTGAAAAAGATAAACCTAAAAGAGATCATATTATTTCAATTATTAAAAATGAATTTTTTGTTTTTGCAAACTCATTTGCAGGTATATATATATTAAATGCACCTAAATATGCTATTGATGGATTTCTATCAGAAGATATGCAAGCAATATATGGCTATATTATGATGCCAGCGACTGTAATGACACTTTTCACACAATTTATAGTTATGCCATTTTTAAGTAAAATGAAAGAAATGTATGAAAATAAGAAAATAGATGATATTATAAAAACTTCTTTTAAAATAAAAATGGTGGTAATTGCATTTGGCGGGTTTGCAGTGCTATGTGCATTTTTACTTGGACCAGAGGTATTAAGAATACTTTATGGAGTTGATGAACTTCTAAACTATAGAATGAATTTATGCGTAATAATTGGTTCATACATTTTCTACGCACTTTCATATGTAGATTTAGTAGAACTTACTACTGTAAGACATACATTTTCACAATTTGTAATATACATGATTTCGATTGTAGTTGCTTTTGTTGGTTCGAGTGTACTAGTTAGAGTACTTGGACTTGGAATAAATGGTGCTACTTTCTCATGTACGACAACTCTTGGATTGCAATATATTATGTATTTTGTTGTGACAAAAATTACGATGAATAAAGTAAAAAAAGAAATAATAGAATAATATAGAAAGAGGTACTAAGTGGAAATTTTATATTTTTTAAGTACGTTTTTTTTGATAATTTCATTTTTAGCAGTAAAAAAATCAGATGAGAAACTTGGGTTTATAAAGTGGTTTGTTATAGCCATTGTAACTTTATACGGATACAATATTTGTATTGGTATGGTGCTTGGGGTTTTGAATATAAAATCATTTATATGGCTTCTAGCGGCTATAAATGTTTTGTTTGGATTCTCTTTTTTGTTTAAATCTGTATTTAAGAAAGAATATCAAAAATATACAGTATCTAAAACTGAGATTGTATGTTTGGTTTTGTGTATATGTATTATGTGCATAATATTTGTACATGATTTATATATCTATAAGGGTGATGTATCTCATTTTGCTGTGGACTCTGCTATACATTATAGAGCTGCAAAGCATTATTCAGATCATTTAACTACTTTCTTAAATATAGAAGATAGATCATTTTTTAACTTCAATATAATGCAACCAGGAGCTTATATAAATGATGGTATATTTATGAATGTTATACATAAGATTTCAGGTCTTGATTATACATATATATATCAAATGTTTGAAACATTAACATTATTTATAAGTGGAATGGCATTTTTGTCGATATTTATAGATAAAGTCAAAACAAAAAAAGGACTTGTTGCAAGTGTGGTTTTATTTGCTCTTTATATGTATGGATATCCGTATAATTCTTGGATATATGGATTTTCATATTTATCAGTTGGCATAATGTTTGTAGCTGCTCTTATTCCAACAGTAGAAATGCTATTTTCTAAAGAAGGAGTATTAAGAAGATTTTTGATACCAATGATTGGTGTTTTGGGGGCAGGACTTATTTTTTCATATTGCTTGTTTATACCACCAGTATTTGCAGCAATATGTATATATTCTTTCATAAGCGAATTACACTCTGATGAAAAAAAGATTTTAAAAATTTTCGGAAAAAACACAATCATTATTACTGTCGTGCTTTTGTTTGTAACGCTTTGTGGAATCTTATATCTATTTATTCCTTCATATACTACAGAAGGTCAAACAGATTTAGTGAGCGCTCTTTCTATTGATGGTGCTATATATTCTGAAAAATATAAGAACTTTCTTGTATATATACCATTTGGCATTATTTATTTATTTGAATTGTTCAAGAGAGTTAAGGAAAAAGATATAAGGTATTTTGATATATTTGCAGTTCTACTAGTATGTTTTACAGGTCTTTTATATATAGGTATGATTATAGGAAAAGTTGCACCTTACTACATGCTTAAAACGTATTTTATTCTTTGGATAGTTATATTTTCAGTAACTGCAGATATTATAAATAGCTATTCGGAAGAGAAAATGTTTAGAGCTGATTTCATAGTTTTGCTTCTTTTATTTCCTTTGTTTGTACTAAAAGGAATTAGTATAGAAAGTATAACTAGGATATACTTAGTCCTTGTTTTAGCATTTTACATGGCAATGCCTAATGTAAAAAAAGTAATTAAAGTTTCTGCATGTACATATATTATTGTTTGGGGCATATTTGTTGGATGTTGGTGTGAACTTAAAGCAGGACATATTATAGGTGAGACTGAGAAACATGCTCTTCCAAATTTAGTTGGAATATATTATATTGAAAATTGTGAATATAGAAAACTTATTGATTTAAATAACAATTTTAATAGTAATGAAATTGAACTTGCAACATATGCAAGAGATAACTTAAAAGATATGACAGTAGAAAATACAGAGCTTATGACAGAAGGATATTATACAAGAATCTGGGCTACAGCAGTATCTGAACTTTCAAGCGATACAATACCATATCAAAACGTTGTGCAAGACACAAAAATATACACTTTAGATGATGCACTTTCTGATGGTAAGAAATATGTGATTAAACTTGTATCAAAAGATAAAACAAAAATGGATGAATATAAATTGGAGCTTGAAAATGTAAAATCAAATCCAAGACTCGAAATATTAAAAGAAAATGAGAATGGTTTTGTAGCCAAAATAAAGTAATAAATAAGATAGGAGAAAAGGATGTTTTTAGTAGTATGTTATGTACTTTCTGTGATAGTACTATTTATCAGTTTTTTATTAGTAAAAAAATCTGATGCAAAGCTAAATTTTGTTAGTCAAGCAATACTGTCATTTATTTGTTTTTTAGCTTATAATATCGCAGTTGTAATGATATTTGGAAATTTGAATTTTACCACAAATCTAGTATTTCTATGTGTATTCAATTTTATAGTCTCTATCATTTTATTTATAAAAATTTTTAAGGATAAAGTAGTACAGAGGTACGAATTTAGAGTAAGAGATTTTATTGCAATGGTAGTTGTACTTTTGATAGTTGGATATATCAGCTATAAACAATACAGAACATTTGATTTAACTGTTGCAAATGGATCAGTTGATGCTTCTATGCATTACTCTGCAGCATCTACGTTTGCAGATTATATGAAACCACTCTCAAAAGTAGATCATGGGATGGGATATAATTTTACTACTATGCAAACGGGTGCATATATTAATAATGGCATATTTATGAATATTATGAGGCATTTAAGACCAGAGTATAAAGAATATGTCACATTTAAAATATTTGAAATTGGGATATTAGCTCTTAATATAGCCTCATTTTATATGTTAATTTCTAAAAAACTTGATTCAAAAATAAATTACATAGTAGGTATTGTATTTCTTATTTTATATGGTTTTGCATATCCATATACAAATCTTTTGTATGGATTTTCATATTTAAGTGTATCAATATCTTTTGCTACAGGACTATTCTATGTATCAAGTTTGTATGTGGGAACTAATCACAAAAGTGATAGTGAATCAATAGATGATGACTCATTTCATATAGTGAAAGGCAAAAAGAATAATATAGAAGAAGATTTAACTGATATGGAAATAAATTCTTTTTGGTTTATCCTTTTTGTAGTACTTATGGGAATAGGTATCATATTCTCATATTGCTTATTTGTTCCAGCACTTTATGCATATATATGCATTTATGTATTTGCAGTTGATTTAAAGAATAAAAATGTAAAAAAATATCTGATATTTAGTAGGAATACTTTGATTATGACAGGTCTTCTTTTGATTGTTACAGTTTTAAGTGTATTATATCTTGTTGTTCCTACATTTACATTAAGTGATCAAAATAAACTTACAGATGCAATAGGATTTGATGGAAACTTATATAAAGGATTATTTATTGATTTTATTTTCTATATACCATTTATGATTTTGTTTGTCATAAATTCATTTAGAAACAAAAAACTTGATTATCAAACAATTGCTATTATACTGATTGGTATTCAAACTATAGTATCGTTGCTAGGCGTAGTTTATGGGTACGTTTCAGCATATTATTACTATAAGATTTATACCATTATTTGGATACTAGCTGTAGAGATGGCTGCTAATTTAATTTGTAGCAACAAGGATAATAAAGAATTTAGAATAATGTCAATTACTGCTCTTTGTTTGTGGTGTGCAATAATTTATATAGGGTACACAAATAAGGAATTTAGGCTTCAAGAAAAAGCACCTACACTTATTGAAGTATGTAAGACACCAAGTTTGGCAGGAATTTATTATGATTCAAATGTCTTAGCTACTGCAAATATAAATGTTTCTTGTTTAGTAAACTCAGATCGATTAGAGCTTGCAGAGCATATGGGTGATGATAAAGGAATGACACTTAAAAACATGATGGTTGGAGGAATGAATACAAACTGTAAAGCTTGGATGTATGTTGTTTCAAAAATTCATTCAGGTGGTGCTTCAATAAATGATTTACAATATGCTATAGTGGATACTACAGTTGATGATTTTATGAATGAAGAAGAAAAAGAGTATTTTGTATACTATACAGACAATGAATTCGAAAGTAATGATGGGTATGAAGTTATTTACCAAAATAAAGCAGGAGTTATATTGAAGAAAAAATAGTATGAAAGTTGTTTCTATTGTAGTAAATTTTAATGATGATGAGGATACCAAAAAATATCTTGAAATGATGAAAAACTATGACATCATAGATAAAATTTTAGTCGTAGATAATAAATCTACTAAAATAAATAGCTATGAAAGTTTACTTAGTTTTAAATCATCAAAAATAGAAATCATCCAAACAGATAAAAATGGTGGATATAATTATGGTATCAATTATGGGATAAAGTACTTAGAGAGTATGGATGAAAAATATGATTACTTTATTATTTCGAATCCAGATATTAGCATTGAAGAGAGCGCTATCAAAAATGTAATTGATATTTTAGAGAAAAACGAAAAATATGCCATGGGAAGTCCTAGAATGTACGACAAAAATTTAAAGCCAATAAGAAGAAGTAGTTGGAAAAAAAGGACTTACTTAAGGGATGTGGTACATAGTACAAGACTTTTAGAATTAATATTTTATAAAGTTTTAAGAAATGGTGAATATAGTGCAATTGATTATGAAAAGAGTATTCTTGAGGTTGAAGCCCTATCAGGTGCATTTTTCATTATAAAGAATAATATTTTAAAAGAAATAGATTATTTGGATGAGAATGTATTTTTGTTTTATGAAGAAGATATATTATCAAATAGAATAGAAGAAAAGGGATACAAGATATTTAGTTTAAATAGTGAGAAATTTATTCATTATGAAAGCAAATCAATCGGTAAGACTTTTTCGTACTTTAAAAAAATGAGAGAAATGTTTAGAAGTAGAATTTATTTTCAAAAGCAATACAATCATATTAATACAATTCAAGTCATTATTTTATATGTATTATACTTTTTTAGATGCTTAGAACTTATTTTTGAGGTACCTATTAGAAAAATTCTAAATAAGTAATTATAGAAATGCTGATAGTAATCAGCATTTTTTTTTACTTTTTGTATAAAAAAATCTGGATAATACCAGAAATCCGTGATATAATGAGCTTGTTTTTGGAGGTTACGATTTTTAATGAAAGATTATTCTAAAGCATATACTGAAGTAATAGAGGTTTTAAAGTATTTTTCAAAAGATGATTATGATAAAATACCTTCAACTTTTTTAAATTTCTTAGAGAAAAATAGGGATGAAAAGTATTCATTTAAATACAATTTAGCACTTCCTATAGAAAAGCAGGATATTTCGTATGAAGCAAAGGTTGTGCTTGCCCTTATTTATAGTATGTGTTTATAAATTTTTACAAAAGATAAAGAAGTAGGTTTTTAATACTTCTTTTTTATATTATAGGAATTATCTTCGAAATTCCTATAATATAAAGCTTTCGGCTAAAATTGCACACAAATTTACTTCGTAAATTTGGCGCGTAGAACAAAGATGTGGACATTTGACTTAAATTAATATTATTCAGTATTACATAATGTCCCCCTTTTGTTCTTCATAATTTGAAAGGATATCGATGAAAAAAGTTGCTAAATCAGGATTAGTTAAATGGCAAAGAGATTGTTTTGAAACTATTAAGGATGATGAAAATGTTATTATATCATCTCCTACTGGAAGTGGAAAAACAAAAGTGTTTTTGAAATGGGCTTTAGAAAAAAGAGAAAGACCCATTTATATTACTGCGCCAATAAAAGCATTATCAAATCAAAGATTTAGAGAGCTTGAAAAACTTGGATTTACAGTTGGTATAGAAACTGGAGATGTAAAATATGTACCTGAAAATTGTGATATCATTTGCTGTACGCAGGAAATATATACTAAGAAGTATGTAGATGATAGTGATGCAACTCTCATAATAGATGAGTTTCATTATATTTTTGAAAATCCTGAAAGATCTAGAGCATATATTGATGCTTTAAATAAATCAAAAGCAAAAAATATTTTATTATGTTCTGCTACACTTGGTGATATTGAAGAACTTGCAAAATATTTAAAAGATGTCTCTGGTAGAGATTTTGAATATTATAAAAATAATAAAAGACTTACTAGATTAAAATATGGAGGAAAAATTTTACCAGAAGAAATAGATAATAGTTTTGTTGTGACTTTTTCTATGTTTAATATAGAAAGCATATTAGATGATTTATATTTTTCTAGAATTGGATTGTTAGATGAATATGAAATTAACCGTATTATGGAACTTACCAAAAAGTATAATATTAAACAGGATTCAGATGTAGTAAAACTGAGCAAAAAAGGATTAGCAGGTTATCATGGACAACTTTTACCAAAAGAAAAGTTGTTTATAGAAGAATGTTATGAAGAAGGTTTAATAGATACAGTGGTAGGTACTGATGCCCTAGCACTTGGTGTGAATTTTCCTGTTCAAAATGTTGTTTTTACGCAACTTGCAAAGTATCACGAGGGTCCTATTAGTAAATCATTATTTGATCAATTATGTGGAAGAGCAGGAAGAAAGGGATATTACGATATTGGCAATATATATTATTGTGATGAATTTTTTGATGAAAACGGGAAAAAATTAGAAAACAAAGACTATAAAACATCAGAATTGTTTTTACGACTAATCAAAGCAAAGGATGATAATTTTTCTATAACTCTTAATCCTAAACTAAAAGATATATTAATGCATGAAACCACAATTGAAGAAGAAGCAGAATATGTTAAAAGATTTTCTACAACTTCTGTTGATTTGAACCAAGTAATATCAGACATTAGATCAAAAATACTATATATAACAAACTTTAGTATAAAAAAACATATGCCTGAAATATTAGAAGATGAAGATGATATTGATAGAGAATTTAGCCAAAATATTGGTGAAGCTTATTTTGATGAATTTCCAGTAGAAAAAAATTGTAGTCTTTTTGCAGATATATTATTAGGTAAAAATTCAAGTTTTCTGAGGGAAAAGTATGCAGATACATTTTTTGATTTATTAGAACTCAGAAAGTATTTGATGGCTCTTCCTTCAAGATATAAGATAAATATTGATTTTGCTGAATTAGAAAGCCTTATCAATAGTATTGATCATACGGTTTTAAATATTCATAGAGGAAGAGTATCAAAAGGAGATATCGGTACTTTAATTGAAGATGAAGGCATAAGTAAAGGTGAAATTGAAGAATTACTATCAGATATGGGTGAAAAAATAAAAGAAAAAAAATCAAAGAGAAGTAAAGTTAAATCTTTTAAAATAAATAAAAGAAATCCAAAAGAAATTATTGAGGAATTTTAATAATATATGTATAATTTATTTGGAATTTTTTAAATATTACGGGAGGCATTTTATGATAATTGATGGTGAGGATGTCTATGTCATAGCTTTAGTAATGGCAGCTGGTAAAGGAACACGAATGAATTCAAATAAATCAAAGCTTATACATAAGATTTATGGTAAAGAACTTGTTAAACGAGCTGTAGAAGCGCCTATGAAATTAGGAGTAGATGATATCGTCACAATAGTAGGTTATTTAAAAGAACAGGTACAAGCTGTACTTGGTGATAAAGTAAATTATGCATATCAAAATGAACTTTTAGGTACAGGTCATGCAGTAATGCAGGCTAGAAGTTATTTGGAAGGTAAAAAAGGAAAGGTATTAATTTTAAATGGTGATGTACCGATTATTAGACCAGAGACACTCGGAAATCTAGTGGCTAAAAGTGTTAAAAATAAAGAATTTGCTACACTTCTTACAGCTATTTATGATAATCCTTCGGGATATGGAAGAATTGTACGTGATGAAGGTGGAAGCGTAAAAGAAATAGTTGAAGAAAAAGATGCAAATATGTTTCAAAAAAATATAAAAGAAATTAATTCTGGAGTTTATTGTTTTGATATAGAAGAACTTTTAGATGCACTAAATGAACTAAAACCAAATAATGCCCAGGGCGAATATTACATTACTGATATCATTAAAATTATGAATGATAAAGGTCTTAGGACTGGTGCTGTTATCGTAGAAGATAATACTGAAATATTAGGTGTTAACGATAGAATGCAGTTAGAACTATTAACTAGAGTTTTAAGAATGAGAATTAATAAAGAATTAATGTTAAATGGTGTTACTATTGAAGATTCAGATTGCACATATATCCATGATGATGTAATTATTGGTACAGATACTATTATACATCCAAACACTATTATTAATAGTGGAGTTATAATAGGCAGTGATTGTGAAATTGGACCAAATGCGTATATAAGAGAGGGTTCAATTATTGGTGATAATGTTAAAATAGGAAATTGTGTTGAAATAAAGAATTCTAAAATTGGACATAGAAGTAAAGTACCACATTTTATATATCTTGGGGATTGTGAAATCGGAGATGATTCAAATGTTGGATGTGGTACAATTACGTGTAATTATGATGGAGAAAAAAAGAACAAGACCAAAATAGGTAATAATGCATTTATTGGATGTAATACAAATTTTGTTGCTCCAGTTGAAATTGGAGATAATGTTACAATTGGAGCTGGTTCAACAATTACTGACAATATTCCATCTAATACTCTTGCAATTGCAAGAGAAAGACAAGTTAATAAACCAAAAAATAATTAAAAGGAATGTACAAAGGATATGGAAGAAAGAAAAAATAGTAGAGTAACTAAAAACGAAAAGATTCTTAACAAAGATATAGTGACAATGATTGCAGTTTCTTTTGTTTTAGGATTTTTGATAGAAGTTTTATTAAGTTTATTATTGAAGAAGTATTCAAGCCCTTCTTTTTCAAGAGGAATAAAAATTTCTCTAGTTGTGCTTTTTATGGTATTCCAGTTTAAATTAGGCTTTAAGACATTTTACTCATTTGTTATAAATAATAGATATATCATTTCTATAGTGCTGGTAATACTACTTAGTTTGCTTGAAATTCCTAATAGAAATATTTTTGATATAGGTTCTGTTTTTGGTATTTTTTGGTTCATAGAGTTTTTCTCACTTTTTCTAGTAACATATGAATTCTTTGAAATTATTACAAATCATAACAAAGGATTTTCATTTTGCGCAACTATTGTATTTATGTTTTCAGCATTTACACAAAACTTATTAAGTCTTTTCTTACTTCCAATTTTTTATGGTGAATTGGCTATCATAGTTCTTAATAAATATTTAAAAAATGATACTAAGGGTTTATTATATTTATTATTTCTTATTGTGATTGGCATACTTTATAGTATTACAGTCGATTCTTTTCTAATTTCATATGGATATGTATTTTTAGCTCTTATAATTTGGCAAATTTTAGAACATTTTAAAAATATAGACAGAAAAAAGAAAATAAGTATATTTATTGTTATATTATTTGCTATAGCCCAAAATATCATTGTAAAAGTATTTATGATTCCATACAAAAGTGATACATTGCCAACAATAGGAAATAGTATTTCTTATTTGTTCAATTACTTATATAGCGCTTTTATACCTTATAAAAATATTGAAAATGGATACCTTATTGCAGGATTGCTTTCATTATTTCCAGTACCATTACTTTTAGGATTGTACTCTACGTACAAATATGAAAGCAATAATAAATTTCTATTTCCAATGGTTGTTGTAAACGCAATAGAAACTATAGTTTATTTATCACCTAATGCTGAAATTCTTGAAATTTTTGAAAAAATAACTCTTTTTTCAAAAGTATTAAATCCTCAAATTTTAATAAGTGCAATTAATTATACTAACTTATTGCTAATAATATATTTTATTTCAAACTATAATGAAAAAATAATGAGTTTTAAAGGAACTATTAGATTTACGATTATTTCTATGCTTTTTATAGTAGTTCTTATGCAGTTTAGTATACCAGAGGCTTTTAATTCAAGACTATATATAACGTTTATAACAATTGAATATTCATTACTTGTTTTTACTTTCTTAAACTATAAAGATAGAAGGTATATGAAGTTATTTTTGGCAAGTATAATACTATTTACACTAGTTCGGAGGAGTTGGAGTGCATCCTTGGATAGCTGATTTTGCAAAAGAAAGAAGCGAAAGAGCTAGATTAGAACAAGAATATTATAAAGCGCTTGAAGAAGAATCTGAAATAGTGGAAAATAATCCCGATGAGTATATTCAAAAATAAAATGTGAAAATATTGTGTCCTAAGGTGTTATTTTTGTGAAATTCTTTGACATATAGTAGCGCTGTGATATAATTCTAGTGTCGTGAAAGTAGAGTTATTTCTACTTTATAAATAAATGTAAAGCGAGGTAAAAAAATGGAAAAAGTTTTTCTTATTGGTGCAGATGGAATGCTTGGTGGAGAACTTAAAACAAGACTTGAAAAAAATTATGAGGTTGTATCAACAACAATTGAAACACTTGATATATGTGATAGAAATGCAGTTTTAAATAAAGCTGCTGAAATAAATCCAGACTATATCATTAATTGTGCTGCATATACAAATGTTGATGGATGTGAAGTAAATTATGATTTAGCAAACAGAGTAAATGGAGAAGCTGTTGCAAATATAGCAGAGGCTGCAAATCAAGAAGATGCAATTCTTATTCATATAAGTACAGATTATGTTTTTGATGGAAAGCTTGATATTGATAAGGTATATACAGAAGATATGTCTGTAGGACCTGTTAGTGCATATGGAAAGACTAAACTTCTTGGTGAAGAAAATGCTTCAAAAGCAAATAAATATTATATTTTAAGAACAGCATGGTTGTATGGACTTGGAGGTAAAAACTTTGTAAAAACTATGCTTAAATTATCAGAAACTCATGACAAAATTACAGTAGTAAATGATCAACATGGAAGTCCAACATGTACAACAACTCTATGTGGTATCATTGAAGGCGTAATGGAGAAAAAGCCAGCATATGGTGTTTACCATTCAACAAATGAAGGATTTACTACATGGTATGACTTTACAAAAAAGATTTTTGAATATGCAGGTAAGACTACAATAGTAGAGCCTGTTACTTCAGAACAATATAAACAAATGAACCCAGCATCATCAGATAGACCAAAAAATAGTATGCTTTCAAAAGCAAAACTTGAGGCTATTGGTATAGTACCATCAAGATGGGAAGATGCTCTTGCTGGATATTTAAAGGAGGAATTAAAATAATGAAGGGAATTATTCTTGCAGGAGGAAGTGCTACAAGACTTTATCCTGTTACACTTGCAGTATCAAAACAAATGATTCCAGTTTATGATAAGCCTATGATTTATTATCCACTTTCATTGCTTATGATGGCTGGTATTAAAGAAGTACTTATTATATCTACACCTGCACACTTACCATCATTTAAAGTTTTATTAGGTGATGGAAGTCAACTTGGTATGAAATTTGAATATAAAATACAAGAAAAACCAGTTGGACTTGCAGATGCATTTATACTTGGAGAAGATTTTATTGGAGATGACAGTGTATCACTTATCCTTGGAGATAATATGATATATGGTTCAAGAATTGAAAGAGTTTTGAGAGCAGCTAGCAACTTAAAAGAAGGTGGTATAATTTTTGGATATAAAGTTGCTGATCCTACATCATATGGTGTTGTTGAAATAGATCCAAATGGAAAAGCAATCTCTATAGAAGAAAAACCAGCAAAGCCAAAATCAGATTTTGCTGTACCTGGAATATATTTTTATGACAATAACGTTGTTAAGATTGCAAAATCTATAAAACCTTCAGCAAGAGGCGAGCTTGAAATTACAGATGTAAATAAAGTATATATGGATCAAGGAAAACTTCAAGTTATTCCTTTAGGAAATGGATATGCATGGTTTGATACAGGTTCAGCTGATAGACTTTCTGATGCATCAGATTTTGTAAAAGCTATAGAACTTAGACAAGGAATTCAAATTTCTTGTATAGAAGAAATTGCATATAGAAATGAATGGATAGATAAGGCTGGACTTTTAAAAGAAGCAGAAAAATATAATAAGACTGAGTATGGAAAACACCTTGAAAGAGTTGCTGCACAAGATTTTGCAAAGTATAAGACAATTTACGAGAGTGATTTATTTTCTACACCAGGAGTTAATGTATTTTAAATTATAAGGAGATATTATTTATGGGAAAGTTTAAAAGAATTGATACATCAATTGATGGAGTATGTATAATCGAACCAACGGTATTTGGTGATGATAGAGGCTATTTTATGGAAACATTTGAAAAAAATGATTTCGAAGAAATAGGTATTACTGGAGAATTTGTACAAGACAATCAATCTCGTTCAAAGAAAGGTGTTTTAAGAGGATTACATTTCCAAAAAGAACATTCTCAAGCAAAAATAGTTCGTTGCATTAAAGGAGAAGTATTTGATGTAGCTGTTGATTTGAGACCAGGAAGCAAAACTTATGGAATGTGGGAAGGCGTAATACTAAGTGAAGAAAATAAGAAGATGTTTTATATACCAAGAGGATTTGCTCATGGATTTTTAGTTCTTTCTGATATGGCTGAGTTTTGCTACAAAGTAGATAATATTTATGATCATGAGAGTGAAGGTGGACTTAAATGGAATGATGCTACTGTAAATATAAATTGGCCTGAAGTACCTGGTATGAGACCTGATGAGTATATTACATCTGAGAAAGATGGATTATGGCCATCACTAGAAGAACTTAAAAAGACTGATTTATTTAAAGAATATAAATTAGATTAAAGGAGAAAAAAATGAAAAATATATTAGTTACAGGTGCTGCAGGATTTATAGGAGCCAATTTTGCAGAACATATGGTAAAGAAATATGATGGAAAATATAATATTATTGTTTATGACAAGCTTACATATGCTGGAAATTTACACAATCTAGATGATATAAAAGATAAGATTATATTTGTAAAAGGTGATATTTGTGATTTCGACAAAGTAATGGAAACATATAAAAAGTATGATATCGATGGTATAGTACATTTTGCTGCTGAATCACATGTAGATAATAGTATAAAGACTCCATTCATTTTCACACAGACAAATGTATTAGGTACTCACACACTTCTTGAAGCTGCAAAACAATTTTGGGGAGAGGGTAGTCCAAATAAATTTGTACATGTTTCTACAGATGAAGTATTTGGTTCACTTGGAAAAGATGGTTACTTTACAGAAACATCTCCAATAAAACCAAATTCACCATATTCTTCTTCAAAAGCATCTTCAGATTTAATTGCATTTGCATATAGTGAAACATTTAAAATGAATGTATCTGTTACAAATTGTTCAAATAATTATGGTGCTTTTCAACATCATGAGAAACTTATACCTCATATGATAAGTTTAGCTCTTAAAGATCAAAAACTTCCAGTTTATGGAGAGGGATTAAATGTAAGAGATTGGCTATATGTAGAGGATCATTGTGAGGCTATTGATTTGGTTCTTCATAATGGTAGAAAAGGTGAAAGATACAATATAGGCGGACATAATGAAAAGAGAAACATTGACATAGTTAAATTGATTTTGAAAAGACTTGATAAACCAGAATCACTTATAGAGCATGTAGAAGACAGAAAAGGTCATGACTTTAGATATGCTATTGACCCTACGAAGATTCATAATGAACTTGGATGGCTTCCAAAAACTAAGTTTGATGATGGAATTGTATATACCATAGATTGGTATCTTGCTCATAAAGAATACTTAGCATAAATAATTTAAGATTGTTTTACATTATAAAATAGCAATAATTAAATATTGCTATTTTATTTTATATGTAATATAATTGTAACGTAAATGTGAAGTTTTAGGAGTATGATGAATGTTTGGACAGGATATAGGAATTGATTTAGGTACAGCAACTGTCATTGCCTATGTGAAAGGCAAGGGCATAGTTTTAAGAGAGCCTTCTGTCGTTGCAGTAAATAATATCACAGGAGAAGTACTTGCTGTTGGGCATGAAGCTAGAAGAATGCTTGGTAGAACACCTGGAAATATAGTTGCTATCAGGCCTCTTCGTGATGGAGTTATTTCTGATTATACTGTTACTGAAAAGATGCTTAAGTATTTTATTGGAAAAATTGGTGGACGTGGTCTTTTTGCTCCTAGAATAATGATTTGTATACCTTCACAAGTTACAGAAGTTGAAAAGAAAGCAGTAATAGATGCTGCATCAAATGCTGGTGCAAGGAAAGTATATCTTATTGAAGAGCCTATTGCTGCAGCTATAGGAGCAGGTATAGACATTTCAAAACCTGTTGGAAATATGATTGTTGATATTGGTGGTGGCACCACAGATATAGCTGTTATATCTCTTGGAGGGTCTGTTGTAAGTTCTTCTATAAAAGTTGCTGGAGATAAATTTGATGAAGCTATAGTAAAATATATAAAAAGAAGACATAATGTTATTATTGGAGAAAGGACATCTGAAGAGCTTAAACAACAAATTGGTTGCGTATTTCCAAAGATTCAAGATATGGAAATGGATGTACGTGGAAGAGATTTGATTACAGGTCTGCCAAAAACCCTAACTATTTATTCAAGTGAAATGATAGAAGCTTTAGATGAACCAGTAAATCTTATTATAGATGCAGTACACTCTGTTTTGGAGCGTACACCACCAGAGCTTGCAGCAGATATAAGCGATAAAGGTATTTATATGACAGGTGGAGGTTCTTTAGTAGATGGATTAGATAGATTACTGCAAGAAAAGACAGGTATAAATGTCATGATTGCAGAAGATGCGATTTCATGTGTTGCGAGAGGCACAGGAAAAGCATTAGATAATTTAGATACGATGGATAGAATGAAAAAATACTAATTGGGGCTATTTATACAAGCCCTTTTATTTTGAAAAGGAAAATAAATGAAAGTTGCTTTTTATACACTTGGGTGTAAAGTAAATCAATATGAGACAAATGGTATGATTCAAGCTTTTAAGACTAAAGGATATGATATAGTAAATTTTGATGAGAAAGCTGACATATATATTGTAAATACATGTACAGTCACAAATATAGCTGATAGAAAATCAAGACAGGTACTTAGCAGAGCAAAGAAAGAAAATAAAGATGCTATAGTTGTGGCTTGTGGCTGTTATGCGCAAGTTTCAAAAGATAAACTTGACCTTGATAAGGAAATTGATTTAGTTATAGGAAATACAGAAAAAAAAGATATTGTAAAATATATAGAAGATTATATAGATAGTAAATCTAAGGTTAAGAATATTGATGATGTTCTTCGTGATAAGAATTATATTGAGTTTGGTGATGTAGTATATACTGAAAAAACTCGTGCTATGATAAAAGTACAAGATGGTTGCGATAGATTTTGTACATATTGTCTTATACCTTTTGCTAGAGGAAAAATAAGGAGTAGGGATCCTAAAAATGTTATTTCTGAAATAAAAAAGATTTCGCAAAATGGTATAAAAGAAGTAGTAATTACAGGTATACATGTAGCATCATATGGAAAAGATTTTAAAGAAAATTACTCACTAATTGATTTACTTGAAGAAATAAATAAAATAGATGGAATAGAGCGAATAAGACTTGGATCTATAGAGCCACTTCTGATGTCTGAAGAGTTTATGACTAGACTTTCAAAACTGAATAAAATTTGTCATCATTTCCATTTATCACTTCAAAGTGGCTCAAACAGTACTCTTAAGAGAATGGGAAGAAGATATACTACAGAAGAATTTAAAGAAATAGTGGATAGAATAAGACGTTATTATGATGATTCTATACTTACCACAGATATAATTGTCGGATTTCCAGGTGAAACAGATGATGAATTTGAAGAAACATATAAATTTCTATCTGATATTAAATTTTACAAAATGCATATCTTTAAATATTCTAAGAGAGAAGGGACTAAAGCAGCTATTATGCCAAATCAAGTTGATGGAAGCATTAAAGAAATTAGGAGCAAAAAACTGATAGAACTTTCAAATAAATTTGAAAGAGAATATTTAAATAGTTATATAGGAAAAGAAATAGAAGTACTTTTTGAGGAAAAAGATGGTGAATACTATAAGGGTCATACTTCAAATTATCTATTAGTAAAATACAAATCAAATGAAGATTTGGAGAATAGAATTGTAAAAGTAAGACTTAAGGAGGAAAATTTATGAAAAAAATAGAATTGCTTGCACCTGCTGGTTCATTTGAAAAAGCAAAAATTGCAATTAAATATGGAGCTGATGCTATATATTGTGGTACGCCAGAGCTTTCACTTAGGTCAAGATCAGAACTTGAAGAAGACGACTTAGAAAAAACTATAAATTATGCTCATGAACATGGTAAAAAAGTTCATGTTGCTGTAAATATATATGCTGGTGATGAGACATATGAAAAAATAATAGAAGAAGCAAAAAAGCTTGAAAGATTACATGCTGATGCTGTAATTATTGCAGATGGAGGAGTAATAGATGTATTTAGAGAGTATGCTCCAAATGTTGATATACATGTAAGTACTCAGGCAAATACTGTAAGCTATCATACATGTAAATTTTGGCATAGAAATGGTGCAAAAAGAATTGTACTTAGCAGAGAACTTAATAAAAGACAAATAGAGGATATCATTAAAAATAAACCAGATGATCTTGAAATAGAAACTTTTGTACATGGTGCTATATGTTTTGCATATTCAGGAAGATGTTTTTTAAGTGAGTTTTTAGCAGGACGAAATGCAAATTTGGGTGATTGTGCACAAAGCTGTAGATGGGCATATAATGTATATGTAGAAGAAACAAACAATCCTGGAAATCTTATGCCAGTTGAAACAGATGAAAAGGGAACATATATTTTTTCATCTAAAGATTTGTGTTTGGTGAATGAGCTTCCAGAACTTATTCAAATGGGGGTTGATAGCTTAAAAGTCGAAGGAAGACTAAAAACTGAGTATTATATAGCTACTGTCATAAATACATATAGAGCAGCTATTGATGACTATTATAATAACCCACAAAATTATGACGGAAGTATATACATGGAAGAACTTGAAAAAACCAAAACAAGAGGTCTTACAACATTTTATTTTAATGATAAAAATAATAAAGATTTTCAAGATTATAAAGGAAGACAATATAATAGTGATTATGAATTTGGCGGAATGATTTTAAAAGAATTAAAAGAAGGTAGAGTACTAATCGAAATCAGAAATAAATTATCTGTTGGAGATAGTTTAGAACTTATCATTCCAGGTATTTTAAAACCATTAGAGTTTAAGATTGAAAAATTATGGGACGATGAAACATTAGAAGAGATAGAAACAGTAAATCCTGGAAAATATGGTCAAAAAGTAATTTTAAATATTCCTTCAAAAGTAGAAGAAGGATGGATAATCAGAAGAAAAAAATAAGGAGTATTGTATAATGATTATTGTATTAATTATTATTTTTGTTGCAATTATAATTTATCAAGACCGATGCTCAGAAAAGTTAAAAGAAGAAAACACAAAATTAAAGAAAAGAATTAAGGAATTAGAAAAAGGAATTCAAAATCAAAAAACTAAAGAAAACATAATAACTCCTGAATCAGTGTTTAATAATACTACAAAAGAAGAAAAGCCTTTGACTGAAATAAAAAATATTGAGAAAGTAAAAAAAGAAACACCTGTTTCTGACAAAAAAGCTAAGGTTGATAATGAACAAAAGAAAATGGAACAAAAAAATATTGGAATATTAATCACTGGTTCAGTATGTATTGTTCTTGCTGCTATTGTATTTTTAGCATCATCGTGGAATATTATTTCTGATATAGTTAAAATCATAGTATTAGTTTTACTAGACGTGGTCTTTTTTTACATGAGTATGCTTGCTAAAGATAAATATGAATTAAAAAAGACTAGTGATACATTTTTTTATATAGGTATGGCATATATTCCGATTTGTTTGCTTGCAATATTATTTTTTGGCCTTTTTGTTGACTTTTTTTCACTTGAATTTAATAAAAAAATGCTATATGTCGGAGGGACATCTCTAATTACATCAATTATATATTTCTTTTATTACAAAAGAAGAAATACAGATGGATTATTATATGGAAGTATTGTAGCTCAGGTTACAACTGTTATTTTGTTTTCTTTGATATTTGAAAAGAGCTTGAAATTGATTATTATTGGTATTCTTTTGTATAATATAGTTTTAGCAGTACTTGAACTATCTAAAAAAGAAAATCCAATATTATTTATAAAATATTTAGTGTATGGGATTGCGTATTTAAGTATTATATTTACCTTTAAAATATTTGACACATCAAAAAAAGATGTCTTGTTACCATTAATACTTTGTATAATTAATCTATTTATTATTCGTATAATCTATAAAAAAGATAAAGTCACTATATGGACTTCAAATTTATTAGTTTATGTTTTAGGAATCTATACACCATTTGTATTTTTCGATATATTGAATTTAGATTTTAAAATAATATTATCAGTTTTATATATAATATCAGTATTTGTGATTTTCGAAGTACTTTTTACAGATAGTGAAAATAAAATTAGTTCACTTATATATGCAATGATATCTATAGCATTATTAGCAGTATATAGTAAAATAAATATTCAAGGTACAGTAAAACCATATATGCTAGGTATAGTTGAAGAAGTTTTGGCAATATATGCTTATATAAAAACTTCAGAAAATATAAAAAGAGCAATGTCAATTATTATTCCAGTACTTTTGTATTTGATAATATTTGATATTTGTTTAAAAATGTCATATCTTATAAACCTTGCAATACCTATTTGCATTCTTATTTTAGGAGAACTATTATCTTTCGATAATTTAGAATACAAAGATATAAAGAAGAAATTTTTTATTGTATCTCACGTTTTTATTCCTATAATATGGTTATTTATGTTTGTAAATAACAGTAAGCAAATGGAAGATGATGTGTTATACTACATTGCTCTATGTATAGTTTATTTTTATAGTTTCTTGAAAACTAAATTACCTGTTTTTAAATATTGTGGGTATCTTACATTAATTATGACTTCATTTTCAACTGGAAAACTATTTCATATATCAACGGATTTTTACGATTTACTTCCAATATTTGTATTTGTTATTGTATTAACGTTAGAAGCAAAAGTAGGAAGATTTAAAGACAATTATTCAAAATTAACCATGTGTGTAGTTTCAATTATAGCTTATGGTTTATTATATAAAATAAAACTATTTTCATCTAATCACGTAAATATATTTGCTTTAATGATTGGAGTACTATTTTCAATATATACATATATATTATTTATTTTAAATTGGGATGAAAATAGTAAATATTTTAAAATCATTCCACTACTTGGTGTAGGAATAGTATTATATAGTGTTAATTCAGATGCATTTACTATAATTTTAAAAATAATTACTGTTGCTGTACTTACACTTTATGCTATTTATGATAAAAAAATATCAATAGAAACTATTTTTTCAGGTGTATATTTATTAGGTTTATTTAGAGATTTTGATAATTTTTATGTACAAATTGGTATTTTAAATATTTGGGTAGTAGTAAATATGATATCTGTAGTAAATGCTAAAGAAAAGGATATATTCAAAGCAATTTTATATTTTATAGCATATATATTATATAGTCATTTATTAGAAGATTTAAAATTTGATGAATATGCATCATTAAGATTTATTGGAATTATAACCACTTTGACATTAATATGGAAAACAATTCTTTGTAAATATACAAAAGAAACGGATTTAATTGAATATATATTGTATGGACTTATTTATTTTACTGCTATTACCCAATATTATGGTATGGCAGATGGAATGATATTTGGTATTTTCTTAGCATTATTTATAATATTTACTTACAATGTTGGTTATGGAGCAATATTTATAACTACTTTAATTGCATTAATAGTAAATGTCCTTTTACTTACAAGAGGATTCTGGTTTTTAATACCTTGGTATATATATTTACTTGTAATAGGAAGTATATTAATTGGATTTGCAGTAAAAAATGAAATGAATGAAAAAGAAGACAAAATAGAGATAGTAAATAAATTTAAAAATCTTAAAGATAATATAGATAGTAATTCAAAAAAAGATAAATAAAGAAGGGGAGTTGATTTTAAATCAACTCCTTTTAACATATATTATCCATTGAATACATTCCAGAATCTTTACTTTCAATGAAGAAAGCAGCTTTAATTGCTCCGCTTGCAAATACAGCTCTTGAAAGTACATTGTGAGTTATTTCAAGACTTTCATTTTCGCCAAAGAATATAACTTGATGCTTACCATATTCATTTCCACCTCTTATAGAATGAATTCCAATTTCTGTTTTTTCTCTTTTTTGTTTCTTTGGTTGTCTATCATATACATAGTGCATACTGTTATTTTTTGCGTTATTAATTCTATTTGCAAGAAAAATAGCTGTACCGCTAGGAGCATCAATTTTTCTATTATGATGAGTTTCAACTATTTCTATATCATCATTTTCAAGTTTTAAACTAAGCTCAGATACAAGCTTACTCATGAGGTTTATCTCATAACTCATATTTGCTGATTTAAAAATAGGTATTTCTTTTGAGATATCTAGAATTTTTTTCTCTTGAATATCAGAAAATCCTGTTGTTGCAATAACAATAGGAATCTTTTTTTCTTTAGCAAAATTTAAAATATTTAACGATGCCTCAGGTACAGAAAAATCAATTATAACATCTGGTAGATCATGAATTTCTTTAACATTTTTAAAAACTGGAAATTCATTATCACCAGTATCATAAATATCCACACCGCAAAGTGTTTCAATATCAGGGACTTTTTTTATTTCATTTGCTAATACTTTTCCCATTTTTCCATTACAACCATTTATTAATACTCTAATCATACTTCGAAAAATTTCCTTTCATATTTTATTATTTTTTAAAAAACTCTATGGATTTCTTTAGGTTTTCTTTTCCTGATTTTGACATTTCAATAAGAGGTAATCTAGGACTTCCAACTTCATACCCATACATTTTTAATGCAGCTTTTACTGGAATTGGATTTACTTCTGAAAATAATGCTTTAATAAGAGGTATAGCTTTTACTTGTGATTTTATAGATTTTTCAATGTTTCCTTCAAGAAAATCCATAACTAAATTATGTGTATATTTTGGTTCAATATTAGATAAAACAGAAATAACTCCAATTCCGCCTATTGATAGGATAGGAGTGATTTGGTCATCATTTCCAGAATAAATATGTAATTCATTTTTACATAAATTTGCTGTTTCAGCTATTTGAGATAAATTGCCACTTGCTTCTTTTATAGCAACGATATTTTTTATTTTTGAAAGTTCTAAACATGTCTTTGGTAAAATATTTACACCAGTTCTTGATGGAACATTATAAAGTATAATTGGAAGGGTAGTAGAATTTGCAATAGCTGAATAATGAGCTATAAGACCATCTTGAGTAGTTTTATTGTAGTAAGGAGTAACAATTAGAGCGGCATCTACACCTGCAGTCTCAGCCCATTTTGTGAAATTAATAACAGCTTGAGTATTGTTTCCACCAGTTCCTGCAATGACAGGTATTCTTTTATTTACTGTCTGAATCGCAAATTTTATTGTTTCTTTTCTTTCATCTTCAGTCATAGTAGATGCTTCACCTGTTGTACCACAAACTATAAGTGCATCAACTTTGTTTTTAATTTGATCTTCAATTAGTTTTTTAAAAACTTCAAAGTTTACACCATTTTTATTAAATGGAGTAACAATGGCTGTACCACAGCCTTTAAAAATTATTTTTTTCATAATAAGTCCTTTCTAGAATAAATTCTTAAAAGGTATGATAGTAAGATATATTAATATTTTTACTATCTGTATTATATGTTATAAATATACAAAAATCAATAAATTTGGAAAGTATATTATAAATTATGTAATAAGTCGTTAACTTTTAATATTATGTAAAATATGGTATAATATAAATGATAACTCTTTTATTTATGCTTCGCCGTTTGGCAGAAAGGGAACGACAATGAGTAATATTGATACAGAAGTAAAAGGAGCGGTTGATAAAATAATATATGGAGATGAGGAGATACTTGCTGTAATTGATTTGTTTGTAGTAATAAATGAATACTGCTGCAATGCTGCAGTAAAATCTCCGGAAGATTATTTTAATGTGAGTTACTGCAAAAAAATCTTTGGAGAAAGCATTATTACACACACCCAGGAATTTGTGGATTCTCTCCGCAATTCTTTAAGGAAGGAACTGTCACTCAAACATTCTCTGTTGGAGACTTTAAAGATCTATCTTGCTCTTACCAATCTGAATACCTGCTTGATAAGAGTAAGCAAAGCTTCCGAAAACTATGAGAATGTCCGGATTGTAAGAGCGTTCCTGAAGATGGATACAAACAATTTTCCATATTGCCTTTTTAAGCCTATGGCTCTTATGGACTAAAGTATCGAGCAAGAAGCACCGATTTAAAAATCGGTGTTTCTTGTATTATAGGAATTATATTCATAATTCCTATAATACAAGAACTTTGGCTAATATTTATATTGATATTCTTCTAAATAAAGAGTATAATAATATTGTGATATGGGGATGTATTTGGTTTTTCGACAGCAATTTAGAAGTATGATAAGCGAGTAGTGGAGATGCCAAGCCACTATAAAAGGCATATTTAAATATAAACGCTGATAATAAAGAATTAGCATTTGCTGCCTAGTTGCAGCAACGTTCTACTTTTGTAACCTACGACTTAAGATAGAGCGCCAAATTAGTAGGAAACAAAACTAATATGAGCTATTTATATTAGTGGGATTTTAAGATAGCTACTTTAAATATTTTTTGTTTATTTAAAGTATTTGGAGGAAATTTATAAATAAACTTTACTCGGAGAAATTCATATGGAAGAATTGTTGGACAGGAGTTCGACTCTCCTCATCTCCACCAAAGAAGAATAGCTCACAAATGGCTAAAACAAGCTATTTGTGAGCTGTTTTTTTGCTAAAATAATGCAAATCTAATGCACTTGGGAAGAAATATGAAACTGAGAAAAGAATGGTAAGGTAAAATGAAGTAAAGTATATATTGGGTGAAAATAATAAGAGTTGATTTTAAATTGATAATAAATCAAATAAATGATATAATTTTAATGAACCAAATATGAGAAAGAAAAGTCTAATATATAGATGAAAAGGAAAAAAAGAGATAATAACATGGAAGAAGAGAAAAAAGAAATAAGAATTAGCTTATCAACAATTCTATTGATTATAGCAGTGTCAGTAATTGTAGTAATGGGAGTATTTATTTTTAATTTGAGAAACAATGAAAATACTAGTATGCAAATGCTAGAAAAAAATTCAAATGATAACTTATCATTCAAGCAGACTATGAATTTATTATATAAAGATAAAAATGCAAAATACGATATTTTTGATAATCTAACAGAATTTTATGATTATTCGACACATATAGATGCTGATAAAAATGAAGACTATTCATATACGCATATAACTTATGATTCAGAAGCATCTAAAATTAATATTGAAACTCATGCGGCTTTTGATAAAGAAAACACAGACTTCAATTCTATAAAAATCATTATTAATGCTCCAAAAGATGAGGTTGTTAAAATCGCAGCTAAAACATCTGAAATGGATACTAATTATTTAGAATATGCGTACTTTTTAACAAGAACTGGAGATTTGTACTATTACACACATGATATGTTGTTTGACAAAAAGGTAGATTTAGTAAAATGTGATAATGTTTCACAAGTTGTGAGTATCAGTCTAGGTTCAACTTTAAGATATACTGAAGAATTTTTAAATGGTGAAGAAATCTGTTTAGATAATGATGGGATTATGATAGTTACAACGTTTGATGGTAGCATATATGAAATGACGCCAGATATATATTCGGAAAATGAGTTATATTCAGGAATATTTAAAAAGATTAATTAAATAAGAATATAAAAAATGTTATAATGCAAAAGTAATGCATTAGGAATGCAAAAGTTAAAATAATGAAGGAATATGAAGTGAAATTGCAAAAATTAAAAATGGAGATAAGTAGCGAAACACTGGGATAACGTGGAGATTTGAACAATGGAGATAAAGTATTGGTTACAACATCTCAACCAAGAGAAAAAACTCACATCTGTACTTTGATGAGTAGATGTGAGTTTTCTTAATATACTCGACATAATCACGTTTGTGGATTTGCCATTTTCAATATTTATTATAATTCTTATAATTATTCTATTAACGTTTTGTTGGATGAGAATATAATCCCTCAGTTATATATACGAAACTTGGATCATTTAAGACAGTATAATTACGATCTATAGTTTTCACATCTTCAACATTTACATTTATACCATTTTCAACTAGTTTAATAGTTGCTTTTCTAATATATTTTTCATCTTCGGTATATTTACTATCATAATTTTTATCATCATATCCTTCGAAATAGAAGATTGCTTCTCCATTCGAAAAACTAAGCGTTGTATCATCATCAATACCAGTTAGTCTATATAAAAACCACGTAAAAGTAATTGTATTATTTGTAACTTTTTTTATGGTAATTTCATTCTGAGTGTTTGAATTATACCATGTACCTATATAATCGTTATATCCTTTTTCAGTTACTGAAGTACTTTCTGATTTTGATTCAGTTGAACTAGTTTTATTATCTTTTCCTGTATCAGTAGATGAACTACTTAGACTAATATCATCTGAAATAGAATCAATTTTCGTTTGTAAGTTACTTACAGTTTCATTTAAGCTTTCTACCTGTGATTGAAGTTCGGTAGATTTTTGTACTTCCATCAATTTATCACTTTTAAGCTCATAAATAGTTATTCCCATAATCACAATAGCTATTATAGCAATAAATAATAAAAGTGTTGATAGGCTTATTCTTATACCTTTTTTTCCTTCCATACTATTTAACTCACTTTCTTTAATTTTATTAATAACATAATTATACTACTATTAATTATTTTTTTAATCAAAATTATCATTTCTAATAAAATAGTAAAGTAAATTATACAAGAACTTAATAATTAATGTTTTAAACCAATAGCTGGGAATTTTATCAAAATTCCCAGCTATTGTACGAACAATCTTTAATTCAATTCTCTATATGTCACCA
>CAYYBL010000005.1:0-39014 GCA_964470175.1 uncultured Lachnospiraceae bacterium
GATTTTCCTTCTTTATTTCTATTTAGATTGTATGCTTCTTCAAATCTAGATTTATTTGGATGTTTCATAAAATCAGTAAGATTTAAAATAAATTCTTTTCTAACAACATCACTATAGTCCTTATATTCTGAAGGATAAGCCTTGATGTAATTATCAAGTTCTATTATTTTGTATGGTAGATAAATCTTGTTATTTCTTTCAGAAATAATAAGAGTTTCATTATCACTTTCTGCTTTAAGTATCTTTGTTATCTTTTCCTTTGATAAAAGATTTTCTCTAAGTTCTGCTTCTTTATTATTTATATTTATCTGAATATCTGGCTGATTAGTATTTAAATTTGTAAGGTCTTGTATTTCAACAATACCAGCAGCGGTATCTTCTTGAGGAAAATTTTGAAATGGAGTAGCGGCTGCTGCTTCTTTAGGAACACTTTCAGTAACTGCATCATCATCAAATACATTAACTTCATCATTTGTCCCAGTATCTTCTATGGCTTCAACATCATCTGTCTTTTCTTGAGCTGAAATTTCTTCTACAAGATTATCATCTATAACTTCTTCATCAGATGACTCATCATCATCTGTATTATCTTCGTCTGATTCTTCATTTTTCATATTATTTAGTTGTGATAGGGAAGGAACGTCATCATCTTCATATTCAGTGGCGATACTTGTAAAACTTTCTTTAAAAGATTCATCAACTACTTGTTTTGAAGAAAGCTCATTTAAAATATTTTCATCAGAAGCCTCAATAAGCCCTTTTACTCCATTACTTATAACACTCTTATTCATAATTTCAGCCTCATTTATATTATCTAAAACATCTTTTAATTCGTCATTTATTAAAACATTTTCTACATCACTTTCTATGGTATCATCTGCTTCAAATGTTTCATCTTCAGTAGCAGGAGTGTCATCACTTTCAGCTTCTTCATTTTCGGTTTTCTTTGATAAATCATCATTTAAATATGATGAAGACAAATTACATGAAGCCATGAAGGTAGAATATAAGATGTCATCATTCTCCAATTTTTTTTGTAAAACTTGAAATTTTGTAGAATATTCTTTAACTTCTGTTTCTAATTTTTTAAAAAAGTCTAGTAAATAAGATTTTGACAAAATCTTACCTTTCTTTGGTACTAATACAGAATGCAAATTATCAGTAATTTGATCTAATTCTGTATTTAAAATATTTATGGCAATTATGTTATTTTCAATATTTACTAATAAGTGTTTACCTGATACCAAAATATCTTTAAGATAACTTCTATCAAAATCAAAAGATTCTCTTAAACGATTAATATTTGAAATCACTTCAATAACTTGTTTCTTATTTTCCGATTGCTCTTGTAACTTATTGTCAAGAAAACTCTTACTTTTACTGAACTTTAAATTTGTTAAATAAGCCATTTTTTCTCCCTTTATTCGCTTAAAATTATAAGTTTATAATTCCGTATAAAAATCTATAAAAATTATATCATAAAAAATTAATATAGCAACAAAAAAAATTCAAGTTTACAAAAATGAAATAAACTTGAAATCATTGAGATTATTGTGTTTATTTCAAAAATAAAAAATAAAAAATATAAATAATTGTAAAAAAAATGTGAAAAGTAAAAAAAATCAAAAAAAATGTGTTATAATCTTTTTAAATTTGATTGGGGAGAGTTATGATACTAGATAAAGTAAATTATCCAGATGATTTAAAAAAGCTTACTATCGAAGAAAAAATAAAATTATCAGAAGAGTTAAGAAAGAAATTAATAGATACTATTTCAAAAACAGGAGGACATTTAGCATCTAATCTTGGTGTTGTTGAACTTACTATTGCAATTCATAGTTCATTTAATACACCAATAGATAAGGTTATATGGGATGTTGGGCATCAGACATATGTACATAAAATACTTACTGGAAGAAAAAATAAATTTGATACTTTAAGACAAATGGGAGGAATGGCTGGATTCCCAAAAACAGAAGAAAGTATATATGATAATTTTAATACGGGGCATAGTAGTACTTCTATATCTGTGGCACTTGGTATGGCACATGCTAGAGATATAAAAAATGAAAATAATAAAATAGTGGCTGTAATAGGAGATGGGGCACTTACAGGAGGTATGGCTCTAGAAGCATTGAATGATGTTGGAAGTAGCAATACAAATATGATTGTTATTTTGAATGATAATGCTATGAGTATATCAAAAAATGTTGGTGGAATAGCCATGGTTCTTTCAAAACTTAGGACAAAAGACTTATACGTTAAGGCAAATATGAAAGGAAAGAGTTTTGTAAGCAGGATACCAATTGTTGGAAAAAAGATAGTTAAAGGTATTCAAAGAGGAAAAAGAAGTATTAAACAACTTATTATTCCTAAAATGTATTTTGAGGATATTGGTTTTAGATATATAGGACCTGTGGATGGTCATGATATAGCTAAACTTGAGGAGATTTTTGATATTTGTAAGAATTTGGAAGGACCTATACTTATTCACACAATTACCAAAAAAGGAAAAGGATATAAACCAGCAGAAGAAAATCCAGATAGATTCCATAGTGCACCAAAATTTGATATAAAAACTGGAGAAAAATTAGGTGGAAAAAAGAAGGACTATTCTGAAGTCTTTGGAGATAAATTAGTAGAACTTGCTAAAGATAATAACAAAATAGTAGCAATTACAGCTGCGATGGCAGATGGAACTGGATTAAAAGCATTTAGTAAAAAGTATCCAAAAAGATTTTTTGATGTTGGTATTGCGGAGCAACATGCTGTTGGACTAGCTGCTGGACTTGCAAAATCTGGTATGATACCAGTAGTTCCAATTTATTCATCTTTTATACAAAGAGCATATGATCAACTAATTCATGATGTTGCAATACAAAATTTGCCAGTAATTATATGTGCTGATAGAGCAGGAATAGTTGGAAATGATGGTGAAACACATCAAGGTCTTTTTGACTTAGCTTTTACAAATGTTATTCCAAATTTCACTGTAGCAGCCCCAAAAGATTTTAAAGAATTAGAAATGATGCTTGAGTTTGCAATAGATTTAAAAAAGCCTATTCTTATTAGATATCCTCGAGGTGGGGAAGATTATAGTTTTTCGAGCAATGAAAAAATAGAATATGGTAAGTGTGAAGTTTTAAAAGAGGGAAAAGATATAACAATAATTGCGATTGGTAAGATGGTTGCAAGAGCAATGGAAGTTGAAGAAAGATTAGAAAAACAAGGAATAAGCGCAAATGTAATAAATGCAAGGTTTTTGAAACCATTTGATAGTGAAGATATTATGCCATATATTGTAAATTCAAAGAAGATTATTACTATAGAAGATGGAACAATTGAAGGTGGTCTTGGTACAAAAGTACAAGAATGCCTATGTGAAAACAATCTAAGTGTAGATTTATATAAATTTGCGTATCCAGATTGTTTTGTAAAACACGGAAGTCCAAGTGAAATAGAAAAAAAATATGGAATAGATGCGGATACTATTGCAGATGTTGTATTAAATACAGGAAATAGTACACTTGCATTGTAAAGGAGAAGATATGTTTAATTTACGTGATGAGATTATATTATGCCAAAATATGAGGGAAAGAGCATACAGCCCTTATTCAAATTATACGGTCGGTGCGACTCTTGTATGCAAAAATGGAAAAATGTATCTTGGATGCAATATTGAAAATGATGGTCTGCAAAGTATATGTGCTGAAAGGGTTGCATTTTTGAAAGCTATTTCTGAAGGAGAAAGTGAATTTGCATATATTGTTGTGATGGGAGGAAAAAAAGGAGAGAAAGCAGAAAAATGTACACCTTGTGGATATTGTAGGCAATTTATAAGTGAATTTGTAGGAGATGATTTTAAAGTATTTAATGTATATGATGAAAAAATAGATGAATATGATTTTAAGGAATTGCTACCATTTTCTTTTAGATTATAAAAAATAAAAAAGTTCTTCGTTTGAAGAACTTTTTTTTATCAAATAAAATCTTTATCTGCCATCGTGTAAATCTGGAGATTTTGCAGCATCAGAAAGAGTATTTAATAACCCTCTCATACTTTTTCCTCTCATGGTACCTTCAACGAACTCTCTCCATTTACTATTACTTGCTAGAGACTTTCTATCTCTTGTTGTAGCATTTCCACTCATGATTTCTTGCACGTTTTTATTATTTATTTCTTCATTAATTCTATATTTTCCATCTGGAACATATTTATATTCTCTTGCCATTTTTTCTCCTTGCATAATAACTATTAAATATTTGCTGAATCTGCAGCTTTATATGAAAGAGGCTTTATACCGAAAGACTTTCTAGTAAGTCTTCCTTGTCTATCTGATGATTCGTTTGATTTTAGATTTTCAAGATGTGATTGATCAATAGAATTAATCTTGTCTAAAGATCTGTTATACATATTATAGTAATTTAATCCAATAATCTCATTTGAATGTATACTAAGATATAAATCTAAATTACTTGTTCTATTACTTGCTTTATCCATAAAGTTGTGAAAATCAGATATTTTTTGCTCATCAATTTCTTTTGTATCTTCAATTATTGAATTCTTTAGCATATTGTATGCATTTGTAAAATTTATGAATTCTCCACTATATGAAGAATACTCAGAAATTATATCAGTTTCTTCCTTTGTGTAATTTCCTTTTTGATGTAAGATATCTAAATTATCTACTTCATTATATGAAACAGATGAAAGAACTTCTGCATATCTTTGCTCAATATCTGATGCTGTGACTTGTGATCTTCCCTCAGTATTTACCATAATTTTTGCAAGGTCTTGATACAATTCACATAACTTAGAATAATAAAAAAGACGTTTTGCATTTATGGCAAGTAATGCTTGATGTACATTCTTATAATTATTTAGTTTCATAGAATACTTCAACCTTTCCTGAATTATATTGCACCAATACATAAATATTATAACTTAAAGAAAAATAAAATAAAACGAAAAAAATAAATTGTAATAAAAAAGATATATAAAAAAATAAAAATAATCTTTCTATATAAATTGACAAAAATTTGAATTTAATAGATAATATATAATACAAACGAGATTTGTGTTTATGATGTACAAAGGAGGAATATATAAATGTATATATTCAATAGAGTTACGGTTATTCCAAAGCTTCCAGAGAGGATAGCAAAACTTTCAGAAGTTGCAAATAATCTTTGGTGGTCATGGAATATTGATTTTTTGAAGTTACTAAAGCAAATGGACAATAATTTATGGGAAAATTGTGATAGGAATCCTGTCAAATTCTTGAAATTAATAAGCCAAGAAAGATTGGAAGAAATATCTCAAGATGAAGAATTCCTTAAGGTATATGATGCTTTAATTGATAAGTATTATCATTATATGAATAATACAAATACTTGGTTTTCTAAGAATTATCCAGACAAAAAGGATGAATTAGTTGCATATTTTTCTGCTGAGTATGGATTGGATGAGATTATACCAATTTATTCTGGTGGACTTGGTATTTTATCTGGTGATCATTTAAAATCTGCAAGTGATTTAGGAATTCCATTTGTTGCTGTTGGCCTTTTGTATAAGAATGGATATTTTCATCAAAGAATAAATAGCAGAGGTGAGCAGACTTCAGAATATCACGATATTGATTTATACAATTTACCAATTCTTCCTGTAAAAGATGTAATGGGTGATGATATCATTATTGAAATGCCTCTTTTAGGAAAAACTCTATATTTAAAAATATGGCAAATAAATGTTGGTAAAGTGAAACTTTATTTGATGGATTCTGACATAGAGAAAAATAGTGAAGACTTCAGAAGCATTACTCTTCGTTTGTATGGTGGAGATAAAGAAATGAGAATACGCCAAGAGATGGTTCTTGGTTTAGCTGGAGTAGAAGCTTTAAAGCAACTTGGATATAAACCAACTGTATATCATATGAATGAAGGACATTCATCATTTCTTACACTTGAACTTACTAAAAATATAATGAATGAAAAACGTGTAAGCTTTGAAAATGCCAGAGAAATAGCAAGAGTTCAAACCGTATTTACTACACATACACCTGTACCTGCAGGAAATGATATTTTCGATTTGAATTTAGTTGAGAAATACTTTGATGGATATTGGGATAAATTAAAAATAACAAAAGAAGACTTTTTGAAATTAGGTATGCCAAGTGATCAGCTTGAAGGCGGATTTAATATGGGTATACTTGCACTTAAGGTTGCAGGAAAGAAAAATGGAGTTAGTAAACTTCATGGTGAAGTTTCTAGAGAATTATTTAGTGATGTTTGGCCAAATACTGCAGAGGATGAGTCACCAATTACATATGTTACAAATGGAATTCATACATGTACATGGCTTGCACCAAACCTAAATGATTTATATAGCGAATATTTACCAAGCAACTGGAAGGATAATATTCAACTTGATGAGACATGGAAAAATATAGATAACATACCAAATAAAAAACTTTGGGATGAGCATGTAAAGAGAAAAGAAAAGCTTATTAGAGTTATAAAAGAAAATCTTACATCAAGATATGTAAATAGTGGAGTTGGCTATGATAAAATAGCAGAAATTGTAAATCAGCTAAATCCAAAAGCACTTACTATAGGATTTGCAAGACGTTTTGCTACATACAAAAGAGCACTTCTTATATTCAAAGACATAGTAAGACTTACACAGCTTTTGAATGATGAAAAACATCCAGTACAAATTATATTTGCTGGAAAAGCACATCCTCAAGATAAGGATGGACAAGAACTTATAAAATACATAAATGAAGTTTCTTTAATGCCACAGTTTAAAGGTAAAATATTTATTTTAGAAAATTATAATATTGGACTTTCGAGATATTTAATAAGTGGTGTAGATGTATGGCTTAACAATCCAAGACGTCCTATGGAAGCATCTGGAACATCAGGACAAAAAGCAGCTGTAAATGGAGTTTTAAACTTTAGTGTGCTTGATGGATGGTGGTGTGAAGGATATAATGAAAAAAACGGATGGATAATAGGTACAAACGCTAAATATAATTCATATGAGGAGCAAGATAAAGCAGATAGCAATAGTTTATATCATACACTTGAAAGCAAGATTATTCCTGCATATTACAACATAAATGAAAAAGGAATTTCAAATGAGTGGGTTCATTATATGAAGGAATCAATTAAATCAAACTCTGGAAAATTTAGTACAGCAAGAATGGTTATTGATTATACAAAAGATTTATATATGCCACTTTGTGATATTAGGAAAAAATACTTCATGGATGTTGAGAACGTTAAGAAGTTTACAGAGTGGAAGAAAAAGATTAGAGAAAATTGGAATAAAATTGTTATAAATCAAGATAGAAATGTAGATAATGCAAAACTTTCTGCAGGTACTCAAATTACAGTAACATGTGAAGTTGAATTTCCAGATATTGATGAGCAGAGTTGTGATGTACAAGTATATTTTGGACAATTCCTTGATAATGGTGTAGTAAGAAATGTTTATACAGAAACAATGAATAAAATTTCACAAGACCAAAATAGATGTGTTTATGAAGCAACACTTGATTTAAAGACTGGTGGAAATTATGGATATACATTTAGAGTTCTACCAAAGAATGAAATGTTAATAAATGAAGAAGACATGGATTTAGTAAAATGGATTACAAGAGATTAATATTTTAAAATATGCAAAATGCCCATAAATTTGTGGGCATTTTTTTATTATAACTTTGCTTGAAAATCTCTTCAAAATAATATATTATATTCCACATAGAAAGGTATACATATGAATAATAATTTTGTTAAGTATGTTTTTTCAGCAATTGTATTTGTTATAGTTGTAATTATTATCGTTCTTATAGCAAAAAACAATTCAAAAGATATTCAAAATATGGGTAGTCTTGATCAAACATCTACTGTTTCAAATATAAAAACAGATTTAAGATTTGCAATTACTGAGCTTGATACTATAAATCCAATTGTAAGCAAAAATAGAAATGTTCAGGAAATTTCAAAACTCATATTTGATTCTCTTGTATCTTTAGATGAAAATTATAAACTTGAGTATAAATTAGCTGAAAGTATTAAAAGAATTGATGAATATACATATGATGTAAAGCTTAAAGAAAATGCGATGTGGCATAACGAAGAGCTATTTACTGCTGATGATGTGAGATATACTATAGAAACAATTCAAAGAGATGATATTGACTCTATATACAAATCTAATATTAGAAATATTTCTGGTGTCGATATTGTAAATGTTCATGAAGTAATTATACACATTAACAATCCTGAAGCTTTCTTCGAGTATAATTTAACATTTCCTATTATTTCTTCTAAACAGTATGAAAATATTGATATTTTTGATGCATCAGTTATTCCACATGGAACAGGTATTTATAGGATAGAAAGCATAAGTGAAAATTTGCTGAAACTTATGTATTTCGATAAATATTGGAGTAGCGAAAAAAGACCTTTGGCTACTGCAATAAATGTTAATTTATATGGATCAATTAGTGAAACATATAAATCATTTAAGAATGGAGAATTGGATATATTATCAGTAAGAAATAATAATTATGAGGAGTATATTGGAACTATAGGATACAATAAGCTTAAATATAATTCTCGCGAATATGACTTTATGACAATAAATGTGTCATCTGATGGGGTGCTTTCGGATGTAAATGTTAGAAAAGCAATTAGCTTATTTATAGATAAGAATAGTATGGTTGCAGCTTGTTTAGGAGATGAATTTGTTGCTTCAAATTTTAGTTTGGATATGGGTAATTGGTTGTATACCAAAGATTTAAATATTGCGCCTAATCCAGCTGAAGCAGAAACAATACTTCAAAATGATGATTGGCAAAAGGATGGAAAACACTGGTATAAAAAAGTAGATGGAAGAACAATAAGACTTGAGTTTACAATCATTGTAAGTAATAGTAATGAAAATAGAGTTAGAGTTGCAGACAATATAAAGTCGCAGCTTGAAAACTATGGCATTGTTGTAAATATTCAATATTATTCAGAAAATAGATTAGCTGATAGTATAAACAATGGAGAATATGATGCAGCTATAGTTGGTATAAGGACAGGTTTTTCTCCTAATGTTGAGACTTTTTTCAGAGAAGGAAATATGGCATATTACAACAATCAGGAAGTAAATGATTTGATGCGTGATATATCTGAAAATACTTTTGATGATAAAAAATTATTAGCTGATTATAATAGATTATATGATATATATCTACAAGAGGTGCCATATATAGGATTGTATAGAAATGTGGAAACAACAATTTATAATCAAAATTTAGTTGGAAGCTCTAAAGGAAATGGCTATAACCTTTATAATGACATTGATATATGGTATAGACAATAAAAATAAAAAAAATGCTTGACAAAAAAATTTTTAAGGATATAATAAGAACATAAGTTTTAGCAAACAAAAATTTGTATTTTGAAATAGGAGGAAAATATGAGCGATAAAAGTGAAAGAAGAAAAGCATTAGATGAAGCTATGAGTCAAATAGAAAAACAATTTGGAAAAGGTTCTGTAATGAAACTTGGAAAATATAAAACATCAAATGTAGATGCTATAGCTACTGGAGCACTAAACCTTGATTTAGCGTTAGGAATAGGAGGACTTCCAAGAGGAAGGATTATAGAAATATATGGACCAGAGTCTTCTGGAAAGACTACACTTGCATTACATGCTATTGCAGAGGCCCAGAAAAAAGGAGGAGAGGCAGCTTTTGTAGATGCTGAGCATGCTTTAGATCCATCTTATGCTAAAAAAATAGGAGTAAATATAGATGATCTTATAGTATCTCAACCAGATACTGGAGAGCAAGCATTAGAGATTGCCGAAGCATTGATTAGAAGTGGTGCTATAGATATAATTGTAGTAGACTCTGTTGCTGCTTTAGTACCAAAAGCCGAAATAGATGGTGATATGGGTGATGCACATGTGGGATTACAAGCAAGACTTATGTCTCAAGCATTAAGAAAACTTGCTGGTGCTATAAACAAGACAAATTGTATCATTATATTTATAAATCAGTTAAGAGAAAAAGTTGGAGTTTTATTTGGAAATCCAGAAACAACTGCTGGAGGTAGAGCTCTTAAATATTATGCATCTGTAAGAATGGATATTAGAAGAGTTGAGACATTGAAGCAAAATGGAGAAGCAGTTGGAAATAGGACTAGAGTTAAAGTAGTTAAAAATAAAGTTGCACCACCATTTAGAGAAGCAGAATTCGATATAATGTACGGAAAAGGTATTTCACAATCAGGATGTATTTTAGATTTAGCTGTTCAATTAGATATAATTAAAAAGAGTGGAGCATGGTTTAGCTACAAAGGAGAAAAAATTGCACAAGGAAGAGAAAACGCTAAATTATATCTAGAATCAAATCAAAAGGTTATGGATGAGGTTGAAAAATTAGTTAGAGAAAATGCAAATAAAGCTTTTGAAAATTCTTTGATTGATGAAGAAAAAGAGTATGCTGAAGAAAAAGCATCTGAAGATGAAGATTTTGAAGAAGATGCAGACAACTAGTTTATAAATAAATATAATAATAGTAAAGGCACTTAAGATGATAAAGTGCCTTTAATTATATGAGGTGAATATGGATTATACGTGTAAAGAAAAATTAGATGATTTTGAGAAAGTAGAAAAATTTCGTACAAAGGTATTAAAATATATAGTCTACAAAAAAAGAACAGAAAATGAGATAAGAAAAAAGTTTGAAAATGAAGATCAGGATATGCTTGAAGAAACCATTTCTTATTTCAAAGAGCAAGGATATATAGATGACAGTATTTATGTAGAAAGAGCAATAAACGAATTTATGGCATTAAATACATTATCCATAAAAGAATTAAAATATAAGCTCATGAAAAAGGGGATAGACTCAAATTTAATTGATGATTTTATTTGCAAAAATGAAGAACAGATAGTACAATATGAGATAAATTCATGCATTAAAATTATTGAGAAAAAGAGAAAAAATCAGGATGATGATAGTATAAAAAGATATTTATATAGTAAAGGTTATACAAGTGAAAGTATTAGTATAGCCTATGAAAGTTTAGGATAAAAATGGAAAAAAATAACATTTTTGAGAAAAATAAGTACGAGCTTAAGCTTACAAATTTTGAAGGCCCTCTCGATTTACTTATTTATCTCATAGATAAAAATAAAATGAATATTTATGACATATCTATTGATGATATTACAAGGCAATACTTACAATTTTTGAATAGTCAAAAAGAACTCGATTTGGAAATTGCAAGTGAGTTTATAGTCATGGCTACAAATCTTCTTGTTATTAAGTCTAAGAAATTACTTCCAAAGGAAAAAGAGAAAATTGAAGATGAGGGTATTCAAGATGATTTAACAGAAGAAGAATTAGTAAGAAAACTTGTGGAATATAAAAAATATAAAGAAATGGCAGAAAGATTTAGAGAGAAAATCAAGATTTTTTCAAAAAGGTATTATAAAAATCAAGAGAAAATAGATTACAAAAATCAATATGATGAGTTTAATTTTTCCATAGATGATATAGTAAATACATATAGGAAGATTTTGGAAAAAACCAAAAACAAAATGACTGAAAATGTCGAAAATATAAAAAAGATTGCTGTTATAGATAACTATTCTGTATCTCAAAAAGTAGTAGAAATATACAAAGAATTAATAAATAAAAAGAAATTTTCTTTCAAAGAAAAATATTCACTAAGCAGACAGTCAAAAGAAGAAGTAATAGCAGCATTTTCTGGAATGCTCGAACTAGAAAAGATAGAAAAAATATCTGCATCACAAAAAAGTATTTTTGAAGATATTACTATTTCTAGAAAAGATGATACACTATATACAAATGATGAAGCGGATAATGTTTTAAATAAGGTATTAGATTTAAAAGGGGATTTAGATGATTGATTTGAATAAAGATGTTCAATATATAAAAGGTGTTGGACCAAATCGTGTGACTCTTTTGAAAAAATTGGGGATTAATACATTAAATGATCTTATTACATATTTTCCAAGAGGATATGAAGATAGGGGAAAAGTGAAAGATATAGCTTCACTGGAAGATGGAGAAGAAGCTCTTATTTCTGCTTTTCCTATTGGTAGAATGAATGAAATCAAAATAAGAAAAAATATGACACTATACAAACTTATAGTTAGAGATGAAACAGGTACATGTCTTATCACATGGTTTAATCAATCATATTTAAAAAACTATTTTAAACCGAATACCAGATATAAATTTTATGGAAAAGTATCTAGAAAAACTACAGCATATGAAATGAATAGTCCAATATATGAAGAAGCATCATCAAATAAAAATACTGGAAAAATAATACCTATATATCCGCTTACGTATAAGCTTTCACAAAATACTATAAGAAAAATTATTGAGACCGGACTTCAAGATGTAAATGGAAAATTGGATGAAGTAATGCCAAGTAATATTTTAAAAAAATATGATTTACTTCCATACAATGATGCAATTAATAAGATTCATTTTCCTGCTGATTTTCAAGAATTTAAAAATGCTAGGTATACACTTGCATTTGAAGAACTTTTTATTATGCAAACGGCACTTCTTTTCTTGAAAAATAATTATGAAGTAGAAAAAAGTGGAATTGCATTTGATAAAGAAGCTCATATGAGTGATATCATAGATAAACTTCCGTTTAAACTTACGAAGGCTCAACTAAGAGTTTTAGAAGAAATAGATAAAGACATGGAAAAAGATAAGCCGATGAATAGACTGCTTCAGGGAGATGTTGGCTCAGGAAAAACAGTTGTAGCAGTTATTGCAGCATATAAAGCAGTAAAATCAGGATACCAAGCTACTATTATGGCACCTACAGCAATCCTAGCAAGTCAACATATGGAAACTTTTACAGAAATTCTAAATAATGCAGGAATAAGATGCGAGCTTTTAGTAAGTGGTATTCCTAAAAAGAAGAAAGAACAGATTTTAAATGATTTAGAAAATGGAAACATTGATATACTTATTGGTACACATGCGGTGCTTGAAGAAAATGTCAAATTTAAAAATTTGGGACTTGTAATTACAGATGAGCAGCATAGATTTGGTGTAAGACAAAGAGCTACAATTAATGAAAAGGGAAATAATCCAGATGTACTTGTAATGACAGCTACACCAATTCCAAGGACACTTGCACTTATTTTGTATGGAGATTTGGATATATCTATCATTGATGAACTCCCACCAAATCGAAAGAAAATTGAAACATATGCCGTAACAAAAGGTATGGAATATAGGGTAAATGATTTTATAAAGAAAAACATAGATGAGGGAAGGCAGTGTTATGTGGTATGTCCACTTGTCGAAGAAAATGAAGAGATAAATGCAAAATCAGTAAAGGAAATATATGAAGAATATAAAAATAAGGTCTTTCCAGAATATAATGTAAGTTTCTTACATGGAAAAATGAAAGCAAAAGAAAAAGATGCTATAATGTCTGATTTTAGTGATGGAAAGATAGATATCCTAATCTCTACTACTGTAATTGAAGTAGGAGTAAATGTACCAAATAGCAATATAATGATTATTGAAAACGCAGAAAGATTTGGACTTGCACAATTACATCAATTAAGAGGTAGAGTTGGACGTGGTGAATACCAATCATATTGTATTTTAAAATATCAAGGTTCGACAGATATTATAAAACAGAGAATGAAAGTTATCACAAGCACAAATGATGGATTTGTCATATCGGAAAAAGATTTAGAGCTAAGAGGAAGTGGAGAATTTTTTGGAACCAAACAACATGGAATTCCTGAGTTTAAGATAGCAAATCTATTTGAAGATATAAATTTACTTAAGCTTGTACAAGGCATTGTAATTCAGATTTTGGATAAGGATCCAAAACTTGAAAAGGAAGATAATAAAATAATAAAAAAACTTGTAGATGAAAAATTTAAAGACAGAATTGAATTATAGTGATTAATTGACAAAAGGTATAAAAAATAATAAAATAAATTTGCCATATTGGTGAATTTTATTCGATAATGGGGATGTTTAAATGAATTTATTTTTATTAATAATAGGAACAATTGCTACTGTATTCGGCGTAAAGTTTACGTTCGATGCAAGACCTATAGCTAAGAAGTATTTTAGCTTGGATGATAAAAATGAAGCTACAGTTGTGCTCAAAATATTAGGATTTGCAGTTTCATTAATAGGCACAATACTTATAATTATTACATTATAGTATACGAAAGGAAAAAAATATGGAAGTTTTTTATAAAGGAAATAAGTATGATATTCAAGAAGGGACCATTTTAAGAGAAGCTTTTCAGAAAGAAATGGAAGAAAGTGAAGTTGAAGATATTATAGCAGCAAGACTTGCGAATAGTATAGAATCACTTAATTACCAAATTGCAAAGAGTGGCGAACTAGAATTTTTTAATAGAACAGATAGAGATGGAAGAATTATATATATCAGAGGTTTACTTTTCATTATGAGTAAAGCTTTTAATGAATTGTATCCAAAGTTATTACTTAATGTAAATTATCAGCTTTCTAATGCAATGTATGGAGATGCAGAAGATATTGAAGTAACAGAAGAAATGGTTCAAAATGTTAAAGCTAAAATGCAAGAAATAATAAATAAGGATATGCCAATAAGAAAAGTTGTAATGACAAGAATAGAAGCAGAGGCATTTTATAAAAAGTATGGTACTATAAGAGGAAGACTTCAAACAGATGTTGATAAAGAGAGAGTATCTCTTTATTTCTGTGAAGATTATTTTAATTATTTCTATGGTACGATGCCTATTTCTACTGGATTTGCAAAGTTATTTGATCTTGTAAAATATAGACAAGGATTTTTATTAAGATATCCAAGTATATCAAATCCAAATGAAATAGAGCCTGTTGTACCTTCACTAAAACTTGAATCGGCACTAGATGAATATAGTGAAATATTTAAACTTATGAAAATAAATACAGTACATAGGTTAAATAATAAGATTCAAGAGAGAAATGGTATAAGAGATCTTATTTTGTTTAACGAAGCATTGCATGAAAAGAAAATTGCAGAAATGGCAGAAATGATAAAAGAAAAAGGAAATGTAAAAGTTGTACTTATTGCTGGTCCATCATCATCTGGTAAAACAACATTTGCTAAAAAACTTAGGATGAGCCTTATGGTACATGGCATTATACCTAAGACAATTTCTGTAGATAATTATTTTGTTGAAAGACAAGAAACTCCAAAGGATGAGAAGGGAAATTATGATTTCGAAAGAATAGATGCATTAGATTTAAATCTTTTCAATAATCAGCTTTTAGATTTGATTCAAGGAAAGGAAGTAAACTTACCTACCTTTAATTTTAATACTGGAATGAAAGAATATAGAGGAACTACAATGACTCTTGCAGAAGATGAAGTACTTGTGGTAGAAGGTATACATTGTATGAATGATAGGCTTACAAGTCTTATTCCTCCAGAAAATAAATTTAAAATTTATATAAGTGATTTAACAGTATTAAATATAGATTATTACAATAGAATTTCTACTACAGACACAAGACTTATAAGAAGGATTGTAAGAGACTTTAAATTTAGAGGTTATTCAGCAGAGCATACTCTTAAAATGTGGTATTCAGTAAGTAGAGGCGAGCAAAGGAATATTTTTCCATTCCAAGAAAAAGCAAATATTATGTTTAATTCATCTATAGTATATGAACTTGCAGTACTAAAAAAATATGCTTTGCCACTTCTTGAAGAAATTCCAAAAACAGCACGTGAATATAGCGAAGCTAGAAGACTTATAGCACTTCTTAGATATTTTGCAGATATGCCAGATGATCTTATACCAAATAATTCACTTCTTAGAGAGTTTATCGGTGGAAGTATTTTTGAAGATTAGAGGAAATAAAAGTGGCAAATTTTGTTGTTGTTGATGAAGAATTTACTTGTGAAAATTGTGGAGCAAAAGTTAAAAAATTAGGGTATTCTTGTAGAAATCATTGCCCATATTGTTTATATTCAAAACATGTTGATATAAATCCTGGAGATAGAAATGAAAGTTGTCATGGTATGCTAGAGCCTATTGGACTTGATAAAACCAAAAAGGGATATGTCATTGTTTTTAGATGTAAAAAATGTGGTGCAATTAGGAAAAACGTTGTTGCAGAAGATGATGATATGGATAAAATTATTGAGCTAAGTACAAAACAATATAATTTATGATAAAAGAGAAGGATATGAAACTAAAAAGATTATTTTTAATATTAATGATATTATTATGGGCTGTGGCTGTTTATTCGCTTTCAAATGAGGAAGGGGAAGTATCTTCAGGACTTAGTAGAAGAATAGTAGGTTTTTTTGTTAAAGAAGAAAAGACAATTGATATCGTTGAACCATATGCTAGAAAAGTAGCGCATTTTGGTGAATACTTTATTGGAGGCATTTTGTTCTTGTTGTTATTTAGAACATATAGTCTTAATGACGTACCTACTTTAGCATATACATCTATTATGGGTACATGGTATGCTCTCACAGATGAGTGGCATCAAAAGATGATTATAGCAAGAAAAGCAAGTTTATTTGATGTATTTATTGATTTTTTGGGATGTATTACAGGAGCATGTATTATGCTTTTAATTATTAAAATAATAGAACATATAAAAATGAAGAAAAAAGAAAAAAATTATGAAAGATTTAAAAGAAGAATAAGACCAGGTACATAAAAAGAGGAGAAAAAAATGATTGATTTTAAGGATATTATTGCAAATAAGATTGCATTATGTATTGACTTTGATAAAAATGAGATAAAGAAATATATAGAAATACCACCAAGTAGTGATATGGGTGACTATGCATTTCCATGTTTTAGTCTTGCAAAGGAATTAAAAAAATCTCCTATTATGATTGCGGAAGATATAAAGTCAAAGATTGATATAGATGAAAACATTGAAAAAATAGAAGTACTTAAAGGATATTTAAATTTTTATATAAATAAAAAAGTACTTACAGAGAATGTTTTAGAAGAATATTCAAAAACAAATGAAAACTATGGAAAATCAAATATAGGTGAAGGAAAAAATATAATAGTTGAATACTCTGCACCAAATATTGCAAAGCCATTCCACATAGGGCATTTGAGGACTACTATTATAGGAGCGTGCTTGTATAAGGTCTATAAATTTTTGGGATATAATGTTGTAGGTATAAACCATTTAGGAGATTATGGTACTCAATTTGGAAAGATAATTGAAGGATACAAAATGTGGGGAACAGAATATGATTTTTCCGATAATCCTATAGAAAAATTTATGGACATATATATTAGGATAAATGATTTATGTAATGAAGATGAAGAAGTCCTTGAGAGATGTAGAGAAAATTTCAAAAAACTTGAAGATGGCGATTCATATTGTGTAGAAGTTTGGAAAAAAGCTAAAGACTTGAGCCTAAAAGAATTTGAAAGATTATATGATGTACTTGGAGTTAAGTTTGACTCATACAATGGCGAATCTTTTTATGCAGATAAAGTTGATGAAGTAGAAGAGATACTTGAGAAAAATGGAGTTGTTTCTTTATCAGAAGGAGCTAAGATTGTTGATTTAGAAGATAAAAAATTGGGAGTTTGCATGATAAAGAAATCAAACGGATCTTCTACATATGCAGCGAGAGATTTAGCAGCAATTTTATATAGGTCAAGAACTTACGATTTTGATAAGTGTCTATATGTTGTTGCAGAAGAACAAAACTTATATTTTAAGCAAATATTTGAAGTTGCAAAATATTTAGGTATACCAGAAAAATCAGCTAGTGGTCTTATACATGTATCATATGGAATGACAAGACTTCCAGAGGGAAAGATGTCTACAAGAAATGGAAATGTTGTTAAGGTTGAAGATTTACTTCAAGAATCAATAGATAGGGTAAGTGAAATTATTTCTGAGAAGAATGCTGATATAGAAAACAAAGAAGAAGAAACAAAGAAAATTGGTATTGGAGCTATTTTATACTACAATTTATGCAACACACTAGTAAAGACTCAGATTTTTGATTGGAACCAAGTACTTAATTTTAATGGGGAAAGTGGTCCTTATATACAATATATATATGTAAGGACAAAAAGTGTTTTGGAAAAAGTTGATAGTATACCTACATATGATGAAATAGATATTTCAAAAATACAAGACAAAAACAGCTTGGCTGTCATGTCTACATTATATAACTTTGATGAATGTTTAAAAATGGTTATAGAAAAGAATGAGCCATCATTTCTTACAAGATTTTTGATTGAACTTGCTCAAAATTATAGTAATTTCTATAACGAAAACAAGATATTAGATAGTGATGAAGAAACAAAAAAGGCTAGAATTTATTTAACTAAAATGGTCGGAGATGTACTAAAAACAGGTTCTAGTTTACTTGGTATGGAAATGCCAAATAGGATGTAAGGGTGATTAAATAATGTTTTTAAAAAGGCTTGAAATATATGGATTTAAATCATTTGCTGAAAAAACAATATTAGAGTTTAAGCCAGGTATTACTGCGGTAATAGGTCCAAATGGATCTGGAAAAAGTAACGTTTCAGATTGCATTAGATGGATTTTAGGAGAGCAAAGTTTAAAATCATTGAGAGGGGCAAAGACCGAAGATATTATATTTACAGGGACAGAAACAAGAAGAGCACTCGGATATGCGGAAGGGTCTATCGTTTTGGATAATTCAGATGGGAGTCTTCCTATTGATTATAATGAGGTTACTATTACAAGAAGATTGTACAGAAATAATGAAACTGGCTATTTTATAAATAGGTCATCTTGTAGATTAAAAGATATTATCGAGCTATTTATGGATACTGGTATAGGAAAAGATGGGTATTCTATAATTGGTCAAGGAAAAATAGATGAAATACTCAGCAATAAATCTGAAGATAGAAGGAAGGTTTTTGAAGAAGCTGCTGGTATTGTAAAATATAAATCTAGAAAAGAAGAATCTGAAAAAAAATTAGAGCAAACAAGATTAAACATACTTAGAATAAATGATATTATTTCAGAAATTGAAACTAATATTGATCCACTTAAGGAACAATCTGAAAAAGCAAATAAATACCTTAATTTAAGAGAAGAACTTAAAAATAAAGAAATAGGATTATTTTTATTTCATATTGAAAAGTTTAAATCACAGATTGAAGAGGCTATAGCAAATATTGATATTCTTGAAACACAAAGAGTAAAAGAAGATATACACATAAAGAATTTACAAGATGAAAAAGAAAGCTTAAAAGAACGAATCGAAAAAATCATAAATGATATTGAGGAAATTCAAAAAAGAACTTTAGAAGGAAAACAAAAAAAGGAACAGTATAGCGGAGAAATTGCTGTACTTAATCAAAGAAAAACAAGTAATAAAGAAAATTTTGATAGGTATAATACAGATATAGTAAATGTTTCAGAGAAAAAAGAAGCACTTATAAAAGAAAAGACTGAAAGAGTACGTAAAAAAGATAGTATTTCTAAGGAAAGAAATACTGTGCAGAAAAAATTAGACAAACTTGAAAAAGAACTTTTGGGATATACCAAAAATTTGTCTGAAAAAGATGCAGGAATTGAAGAAAAAAGGAATAAGCTTAATGAAAATATAAATTTGAAATATGAGCTCAGTGCAGAGATAAAGGCTAAAAAAACCGAATATGAAACTATAGAAAAAAATGAGATTAATTCAAAATCAGTTATCTCAGATATGACAAGAGAAATAGATGATCTAAAAAAGAATGAGATTAATGATGAGAATGAATTCATAAACCTAGAAAAAGACGTGAAAGATCTACTAGTTAAAATTGATAAGCAAAGTAAAAAAACAGATGAAAAAAGTGATGTAGATAGTAGAATCAATTCATTAGAATCACTTTATAGGATAAATGAATCAAAAATAAAATTTATAGAAGAAGCTGAAAAAGAAAAAGATATATATTCTAAAACTACTAAATCATTATTGGATGCAATAGATAAAGATGAAAATCTTTCAAAAGGAGTATGCGGAGTATTAGCAGATCTTATATCTACTGAAAAAAAATATGAGATTGCAATAGAAATGGCCTTAGGAGGAACTCTTCAAAATATAGTTACTGAAACAGAAAATGAGGCAAAAAAACTCATTTTTTATCTACGCCAAAAAAACATGGGTAGAGCTTCTTTTTTACCTTTGTCTCTTGTGAGAAAAAAAGATAAAATAGCGGATATAAAAGGAAGAAACAAAGGTGTAGTTGGAATTGCATCTGATCTAGTAAAAACAGATGATAAATATAAAGATATGATATTGAGTCTTCTTGGAAACACGGTAGTTGTAGAAACTTTGGATGATGGTATAGTTTTTTCTAAAGATAATTCATATAGATTTAAAGTCGTAACTTTAGATGGAGATGTCATAAATCAAGCAGGAAGTATTACAGGAGGATCAACGACTAAAAGACAAGTAAGCTTGCTTGGAAGAAAAAGGGAAATTGAGGAGATAAAAAAATCTCAAGAAGGTTTAAGTGAAGAGATAGACAAATTAAAAATTGAAAAAGAAAGATTTTTGGATAAGCAAGCTGAAGAAAAGAATAAATTAGAAACATTAAAAAATGAATATCAAAAAAGAGAAATAGAATATGAGACAAAGAAGCAAAAGCTTCAAATGAAGAAAAATGAGATAGTAAAGCATGAAAAAGATTTAGAAGAGTATAAAGATTCACTTAAAAATACGGCTAAAGAAAAAGAAGAAAATCTTAAAAATCAAAGTGTATTGTATCAAAAACTAAATGGTATTGAAGCTGAAAATGAAACTTTAAATAAATCTATTACTGAGGAACTTTCTTTAAGTAAAGAAAATAGAGAAAAAATAAATAGTCTAAATACAGAAATGACTGATTTGAAGATTTCTATTTCATCATATGATGAAAATATTATTGCGATTGATGAATTTATAACTAGAGTGGACAGTGACATTAATAATTGTGACAAGGATATTGAGAAAAAAGAGTCTCTTATAAATGAGATTGAAGGAGACAATTTAGATATTGAAAAAAATATCGCCAACATAAGCAAAAATATAGAAAAGATAGAAAAGCAAAATATTGAAAACGATGAGAAAACTAAGAAATTAAAGCAAGAAAGAATAGAAAGACAAGATAAAGAAGCAAAATTAGAAGAAGACATTTTATTTGAACAAAATAAATTTGATGAGATTAAAAATAAAATTTCAAGATTAGATTTAAAAAAGTCTAAGTCTGAATTTGAATTGGAACAAATTCAAAATAAAATGTGGGAAGAGTATGAACTTACTCCAAATAATGTACAAGGTATAGAAAAAGCAAAAAACATTTCTGAAACTCAAAAAAATGTAGATGATATAAAAGAAGAAATAAAAAATCTTGGAAGTATCAATATAGATTCTATAAAGCTATATAAAGAGACTAAGGATAGATATGAATTTATGTGCAGCCAAAGAGAAGACTTAAATAATTCAAGTGAGAAATTAAAAAATGTTATTGACGAGATGATAGACACTATGAAAAATAAGTTTTCAGAGCAGTTTAGCATTATAAATAAAAACTTTGGTGAAGTATTTAGGGAGCTATTTGGTGGAGGTAAAGCGGAACTCAGATTAGAAGATGAAAAAAATATATTAGAATCTGGTATAGAAATATCTGTTCAACCTCCTGGAAAGAAATTACAAAATATGATGCTTTTATCAGGAGGAGAAAGAGCTTTTACTGCAATAGCACTATTATTTGCTATACTTGAGATGAATCCAGCACCATTTTGTGTACTTGATGAAATAGAAGCAGCACTAGATGATGTGAATGTTTATAGATTTGCAGAATATTTGAAGAAATTTTCAAACAAATCTCAGTTTTTAGTTATTACACATAGAAAAGGAACCATGGAAGCAGCAGATACTGTATATGGAATCACAATGGAAGAAAAAGGAGTTAGTAAGCTTCTTTCCATGAATATGAAATAAAAGAAAGGAAAAATATGGATTTTAAGAATGAATTAAAAAAATATCAAGATATTGTGAATAATGAGCTTGAAAAATGTTTTTTAGAAGGAAGTGTTCCAGAGGAAGTATTAAATGAATCAATGAGGTATAGTTTACTTGCAGGTGGAAAAAGACTTAGGCCTATATTAATGATTGCTACATACAAATTATTTGATGAAGATTACAAAAAATGCCTGCCATATGCTATTGCACTTGAAATGGTACATAATTGTTCTCTTATACATGATGATTTACCTGGTATTGATAATGATGATTTTAGGCACGGAAAGCCTACGAATCATAAAAAATTCAATGAAGCTACAGCAATACTTGCTGGTGATGGTTTGCTTAACAATGCATATTTGCTTGTATCAAATGATTTAAAAGAAGAAAAAGATAAGGATTTGTTAGATCTTAAGCTTAAAATTTTTGGCGAATTTTCAAATGCAATATCTAGAATGATTATTGGAGAATATATAGATACAGAATTTGAAGGAAAACAAATTGATGAGTTTCTATTAGAGTATATACATACAAATAAAACAGGAGCATTATTAAAATACCCTGTAAGAGCTGGTGCAATGCTTGGAGGTGCAAATGAAGTTGAACTTGACAATTTAACAAACTATGCATCGAAGATAGGTTTAGCATTTCAAATAAAAGATGATATACTAAATGAAGAAGGCGATGAGAAGATTGTTGGAAAACCAGTGGGCAATGATAAAGAAATGCAGAAATGTACATATGTATCAAAATACGGACTTGAAGGAGCAAAGGAGGAGCTATATAAGACCATAAGAGATGCAAAAATGTACTTAAAAGATTTTGGAGAAAAAGCAGAATTTTTAATGGAAATCGCAGATTATATAGAAAAACGAAATAAGTAATTTAGGTATTGAAAAAAAAATTCATATATTATATATTAAACAATAATTGTTAGAAGGAGGAGATAAAAAATGACAATAGATGATAGTTTAGTACCTTATGTAATAGAGCAAACAAGTAGAGGAGAAAGATCATATGATATTTTTTCTAGACTTTTAAAGGATAGAATTATATTTTTATCTGAAGATGTAAATTCTGCATCAGCAAGTTTAGTTGTAGCACAGCTTTTATTTCTTGAGTCTGAAGATCCAGATAAAGAAATAAATTTTTATATAAATAGTCCAGGTGGTACAATCACAGATGGAATGGCAATAGTTGATACTATGAATTATATAAAATGTCCAGTTTCAACAATATGTGTTGGAATGGCAGCAAGTATGGGAGCTGTACTTCTTGCATCTGGAGAAAAAGGAAAGAGATTTGCAACACCAAATTCAGAGATATTGATACATCAACCATTAATTGGTGGTGGAGGTCTTTCAGGACAGACTACTGAAATAAAAATACATGCAGATCATATGGTTAAGACAAGAGAAAAATTAAATACTTTGTTATCAGAAAGAACAGGACAAAGTTTAGAAACAATAATGAAAGATACAGAAAGAGATAATTATATGACAGCTGATGAAGCATTAAAATATGGAATTATTGATGGAATTTTAAATAAGAGAAATTAGGAGATATTTTTAAATGGCAAAAAATCAACCAGTAGGTGTAAAGTGTTCATTTTGTGGAAAACCACAAGAGCTTGTTAAAAAAATAATTGCAGGACCTGGAAATGTATATATATGTGATGAGTGCATTGCACTTTGTCAAGATATTATTGACGAAGAGATGTATGAAAGTGTAGATACAAATAAGATTGTAAAAACACCAAAGCCACATGAAATAAAAAAAGTCTTAGATGAGTATGTTATAGGTCAGGAAGAGGCTAAAAAAACATTATCAGTAGCTGTATATAATCATTATAAAAGAATAAATAATTATTCAAAGATAGATGATGTTGAGCTTCAAAAAAGTAATATACTACTTTTAGGTCCTACAGGTTGTGGAAAGACACTTTTAGCACAAACACTTGCTAAGATTTTAGATGTTCCTTTTGCTATTGCCGATGCAACTACTCTTACTGAAGCAGGTTATGTCGGTGAAGATGTAGAAAATATATTACTTAAGCTTATTCAATCTGCTGATTTTGATATAGAAAAAGCCCAAAAAGGTATTATATATATTGATGAGATCGATAAGATTACAAGAAAATCAGAAAATCCATCAATCACAAGAGATGTAGGAGGAGAAGGAGTACAACAAGCACTTCTTAAAATCGTAGAAGGTACAGTTGCTTCTGTTCCACCACAAGGTGGTAGAAAGCATCCTCATCAAGAACTTATACAGATTGATACATCAAATATATTGTTTATATGTGGTGGAGCATTTGAAGGACTAGAGAATATTATAAAAGACCGTGTTGGAAAAAAATCAATGGGATTTAATGCTGAGATAGAAAGCAAACAAGATGTAAATAGAGCAGAGATATTTAAAGAGCTATTACCACAAGATTTACTAAAATTTGGTCTTATACCAGAATTCATTGGTAGACTTCCAATTGTTGCAACACTAGATGGACTTTCTAGAGAAGCACTTATGGATATTGTTACAAAACCAAAGAATGCTTTAGTAAAACAGTATAAAAAGTTATTAGAACTTGATGATGTAGAGCTTGAGTTTGAAGAGGATGCACTAAATGCAATAGTAGATAGAGCAATTGCTAGAAATACTGGAGCAAGGGGACTTCGTTCAATTATAGAAGATATTATGAGAGATATTATGTTTGATGTTCCTTCAGATGAAAGAATTACAAAATGTATAATTACGAAGGATACGGTTGATAATAAAGAGGCTCCTAAAGTTGTTATAGATGAAAATAAAAAGAAAAGTGAAATAAGTATAAAAGAAAAAAAGAATGAAGAGAGTGCTTAAAAGAGGTAAAATATGAAATTAGTAGAAATAAAGTGTAAAAATTGTGGTTCACTTTTAAAGGTAGAAGAAGGAGCTACAACTGTTACGTGTGAATATTGTCACACATCTTATGCTTTAGATGATGAAGTTCAGCACATAAAATATGACAACATGTATGAAAGTGGTTATGAATTTGAAAAAGGAAGAATGAAAGCTCAAGAAGAAGAAAATGAAGAAATAAATGCGCAAGTGAAGTCAAAAAGTAAACTTGCTTCTTTCATAATAACCATATTTACAATTATATTGATAATAGCATTTGCAGGTATTGGATACGCTCTTTTTAAAGGATTTACCTCTGCATATAATGGTACGAGTAGTTTTGAAACAGAGTTTGAAAAAAGTAGTTTTAATAGTAAATTTGAGATGTATTCAGGAACAAAACCTAAATTTCATGTAAGTGGTTTATTGGATGATATAGTAACAAATAATAAAAAGAATTCATTCCATACTATTACTGTAGTATTTGGTGATAATAGCACATCTGATCCAAATGAAATAGTGAATATTAAACAATCTCTTAAGGATTACCCAACGCAGTATGAAGTAAGTTTTGATTATAGTAATGGTTATATTTATAGAGTGGTTTTAACAGAAATTCAATAATATGAAAAAAGGAAATCAAAAGATTTCCTTTTTTTTATTATATGAATTTTTACGAAATTCCTATAATTTTATTATTTTCATCATATCATCTGGGATTTGGGATACAATGTTCATTTCAGTTTTTGATATTGGGTGGATAAATGATATTTCATATGCATGCAGAGCTTGTCTAGAAATGATATCAGATTCATTTCCATAAAGAGTGTCTCCTAAAATAGGATGTCCAATATATTTTGAATGGACTCTCAATTGGTGAGTTCTTCCTGTATCTAAAGTGTATTTTACAAGAGAGAGCTTTTTATTTTTGTATTCAAATTTTTTTAATAATTCAAAGTATGATTTAGAATATACACCATTTTCAAAATCTACTGTTCTTTCTATGATAGAATCATTTTTTCTTGAAATAGGTGCTTCGATAATTCCACTTTCTTTTTCTAAATATCCGCTCAAGTATAGATATGTATATTTTTTTAAATATATTTTTTTCTTTTTGAATTTTTAAAATTTCTTGCACATATTGATTCTTTGCAAAAATTACGATACCAGTAGTATTTATGTCTAATCTATTTACTACTCTTATTTTTTTATTTAATCCAATTTTATCAAAGTAATAAGAAATGCCATTAGAAAGAGAGTCTGTATAGTGGTTTAAAGATGGATGGACAGGAATAAAAGGTGGTTTATCTATAATAACCATACTTTCATCTTCAAATAATATATTAAGAGGCATAGGAGATTTTACTATAGAATTTTCTTCTTCAAAATCTAGTCTTACTTTTATAACATCATCTATAAAAATTTTTTTCTCCAAATATTCAAACTTATCATTTAAAAAGAATGATTTTTCATTTTTTAATTTAACGAGTAAGTTTTTTGATATGTGAAATTCTTTTGTAAGAACATCTCTTAAATATTTGTAATTAGGATTTTTATTGATATATTTTAATTCCATTTTTCTTTCTTTAAAAATTATAATTTTAATAGTTATTTAATATAATTTGTGTTATAATGCTATTATGTTAAAATATGTTTATATTTTAACACAAAATAAATACAAATGCACGGAGGATAAAATGATTGATTTAGAAAAGGCAAAATCTGAATTTGAAAGATACACTGGAAATTATGATATGGAGAACTGGAGGATTGTTGGTAAGCATGATCATTCACTTCGAGTTATGGACTATTGTGGAGAGATTGCAGAAAAAAAAGGATTAAATGAAGAAGATATTCTACTTGCTAAGCTTATTGGATTGATACATGATATTGCTAGATTTGATCAGTGGACACAATATGAAACCTTTGAAGATATGAAAAGTTTTGATCATGGAGAAAGAGCTGTACTAATACTTGAAGATAACGATTATTTGAGATGGTACATTGATACTGATGAATATGATTATATTATAAAGGCGGCAATTAGAAATCATAATAAATACGAAATGGAAAGTGGATTAGATGAAAGACAAAAGCTTTTCTCAAGGATTGTAAGAGATGCAGATAGGGTAGATATCTTAAATGAATATGTGGGATTCTTTTTACCAGATGATAAAGATGTCGAGAAAGTAAATAATTCATATGTTTCAAAAGAAGTATTCAAGCAAATTGAAGAAAAGAAAATGGTAAATTCTATAAATAGTGAAACTCCGCTTGATGAAGTAGTAAGAGCATTGGGATTTATTTATGATATAAATTTTAAAGAAACAAAAGATATCATTGAGAAAAATCAATTTTATAGCAAGATACTAGATAGGTTTGATTTTAAAATGGAAAATACAAGAAGAGAAATGGATGTTATAAAAAATAATGTCTTTAAGGAAATAAATAGCAAATGGAGTGAAAAATGAATAAAATAGTACCAATAACAATACTTACAGGATATTTGGGTGCAGGAAAGACGACCCTTATAAATCATGTTCTTTCAAATCAAAAAGGATATAAGGTAGCAGTTATAGTAAACGATATTGGAGAAGTAAATATCGATGCTACTCTTATAGAAAAAGGTGGAATAGTTAAAGAAGAGGACAATAATTTAGTGCCACTTAGCAATGGTTGCATATGCTGTACTTTAAAGACTGATTTGATGAAACAAATAGTTGATCTTATAAAGACAGGAAAATATGATTATATTTTGATAGAAGCTAGTGGTATTTGCGAGCCTTTACCAATTGCACAGACAATAACAGTGTTATCAGAGCAGACTGAAAAGTATGGTCTTCCAAAAATTTGTAGATTAGATAATATCGTTACAGTAGTTGATGCTGCAAGACTTGTAGATGAGTTTGCATCTGGCGAGGATTTAGTAAAAGATAATATAGATGATGAAGATATAGAAAATTTACTTATTCAACAAATAGAGTTTTGCAATACAATAATTATAAATAAAGTAGATGATGTATCAGAAGAAGATTTGAAAAAGGTTAAGGCAGTAATAAGAGCACTTCAACCAGTAGCAAAGATTATAGAGACAAATTATGCAAATGTAGATGTAAAAGAGATTATAGATACTAATAATTTTGATTTTGAAAAAGCAGCATCATCACCTGCTTGGGTACAAGAACTTGAAAATGACGAAAACGAAGAAAATGAAGAAGAGGGTGAAGCTGAAGAATATGGTATAGGAACTTTTGTCTATACTATGAGAAAGCCATTTGATAGAGATAAATTTGAAAGATATGTGAATTTAAATTGGAGAAAGAACATAATAAGATGTAAGGGCATATTGTGGTTTTCAGATGAGAATGATATGAGCTATATATTTGAACAATCTGGAAAACAGTTTTCAATTGGTGAAGGTGGATATTGGATAGATTCTGCACCAGAAGACGAAAAAAAGAAAATGCTTGCTCAAAATCCAGAACTAAAAAAAGGTTGGGATGATGAAGTTGGAGACAGAATAGTTAAGCTTGTGTTTATAGGACAAAATTTGGATAAAGCAAGTATAAAAAATGAACTAAATAATATATTAGATTAGTTTCATATGGGAGAGAAAAGATTTGGATAAAGATAATAAAAATGAAAACTTAAAAAATAAAAATACTGAAAAATTTGATTTAGAAAGCACAATTATACAAGACAATAAAGAAGATGCATATACGAGCATAATTAATAACAAAAACAAAGAAAAAATGAATACTACAAACAATTTATTTTCAGCAGATGAAATTAAAGATGCTCTAAAAAAAGAAAGCTTGGATAATGGTGAAACTGCAATTATTAAGGAGAATTTTTCTGAAAAGAATAAAAATGATGCTTCTAAGAATGATGATATATTAAAAAACATGAATACTTTAGAAGATTTTAATGATGATAAAACAGGAATCATCGATGTTGTTGGAGAGACAAATAGAGATATTGCGTTAAATACAGAGATGCCTAAGAGTGAAGATGTTGAGAGTATCAAAAATGAAGTAAAAAATAAAAAAATACATAGAAGGAAGAAAACATCCAAAAAGAAATTGATAATTATTTTATCTATAATTGCAGCTTTGATATTATTTTTTGGTATAGTTTTTGGTGTATATGTATATAAAGCAGGTGGAAATATAAAAGAAGCAGTACTAAATGCTGCATCAGATATAGTGGGAGATCAGGATCCCATTTTTGTACTTATTTTGGGTGTAAGTGAAGATATAAATGTTGAACTTACTGATACTATTATTTTAGCAGGATACAATCCAGATACCCAAAAAGCGTTTATGGTTTCAATACCAAGAGATACATTTGTAGGTAAAAGCGCAGCAAGTGCAAATGGATATGATAAAATAAATGCTAAATATCAGAAAGGTGTTGACGATACAGTTTCTGCTGTTGAAAGATTAACTGGAGTAAACATCGATTATTACGTTGTTGTAAAAAATACAGCAATACCATCTCTTGTAGATGCAGTTGGTGAGGTGGAATTTGATGTACCTATTGATATGGATTATGATGATCCTACCCAGAATTTACATATACATCTAAAAAAAGGTACGCAGATGATTGACAGAGATAAAGCGGAACAACTTCTTAGATTTAGGCACAATAATAATGGCACATCATATCCTGTAAGTTATGGTGATAATGATTATGGAAGAATGAGAACACAAAGAGAATTTATAAAAGTTGTTGCTAAAAACCTTATTGAAGTAAACAATGTTACAGAACTAAAAAATATTGTAAAAGCTGTTTTTTCAAATATTGAAACAAATATTACTTTAGGCAAGGCAACAGGATATGTTCCACATGCATTAAAGTTTAATATTGATGAATTAAGAATGGAGCAATTACCTGGTCAATCTGCACTTATTAATGAACTTTGGTTTTATCAATCAAACTCTAAAAAAACAAAAGAGTTGATGGATGAGCTTATATTTGATTTAGGAATGACAGATGCAGAGGTAGAAAAATATTATAATGAAGAAATAGATTCAACTAAAGTTATAGAGAGTAAGAGCAAACCTAAAAATGAGACTTCTAATGAACTTGATTTAAATACAATGGTTGACCGTTCAAATAACTATGAAAACATTATTAATTTAGATCCAATCACGTATGATGAGCCAAAGAAAGAAAATACGATTACTAATATTGATATTCCATCAACTAAGAAAGATAATAGTACATCAAGTGAATCAAGTAAGACACCAGATGATACAAACAAAAATAATACAAATCCTAGCGAAATAAATAAGAATACAACAAATTCACAGGGGAATGATGGAAGTAGTGAAAAACCGAAAAATGAAACAAATCAAGGAGATGGAGGTAATACTGGAACTCAAAATCAGACAAATAATGGTAATGAAAATCCTCCTGAAAATGTTGTTGTTCCAGAAGAAAATACAAATACTACTATAACTCCTCCTGATCCACCTCCAGAACCACCAGTAGAGGAAGAAAAACCAGAACAACCGGATAATCCGCAACCTGATACGAATACAGTACCTTAGTACATTTTATAGATTTTTTTAAAAAATCTAAATATATATAGGAGAAAGGCATATTTGCCATTATTAGTTATGTCGAGATTATTTTTACTTATAATTTTAACGTTTGCAAATGCATTTTTTGCTGCAGCTGAACTTGCTTTCATATCATTAAATGATGCAAAGGTAGAAATGCAAGCAAAAGATGGAAATAAGAAAGCAATTAAGATTCAAAAGATGCTGAAAAATCCAAGCAAGTTTTTATCAACTATTCAAATTGGAATTACATTTGCAGGATTTTTATCAAGTGCTTTTGCATCTGAAGCTTTTGCGAGTGAACTTGCACCAATATTGTATACATGGATTCCAGTTATAGATATAGGTATGTGGAATACTATTTCAATTGTTATTATTACTATTATTCTTTCATTCTTTACTTTGATATTTGGAGAATTAGTACCTAAAAGATTAGCAATGAAGAATTATGAAAAAATTGCTTTTGCAAGTATTGAGGTTATAAGATTTATATCTGTAATTATGGCACCATTTGTAAAACTTCTTACAGTATCTACAAATTTTGTATCAAAAATATTTGGAGTGACAGATACAGATGAACAAATAGTTTCTGAAGAAGAAATAAGAATGATGGTTGATGCTAGTGGAGAAAAGGGAGTTATCGATGAAGAAGAACGCGAAATGATAAACAATGTTTTTGAGTTTGATGACAAAGTTGCTTCAGAGATAATGATTCCTAGAAAAGATGTTTATGCTTTAGATATGAATATGACAATTTCGCAAGTTATCGAAGAAATTACATCAGATAAGGACTTTAGATATAGTAGAATACCAGTATATGATGAGAATATTGATGAAATAAAAGGAATTGTATATATAAAAGATATTGTTATGAGTCAGAAAAATGGTAATGTCAAAATAAAAAATTTGATAAAAGAACCATATTTTGTACCGGATACAATATCTGTAAATGATTTATTTGAGCAATTAAGAAAGAAGAGAAAACAGATTGCAATAGTAGTAGATGAGTATGGTGGAACAGCAGGTATAGTTACAATGGAAGACATACTTGAAGAAATAGTTGGTGAAATATATGATGAATATGATCTAGTAAAAAAAGATTATGAAAAGAAAGATAAGAATACATATATTTTAAGTGGAAGTATGTCTATATATGATGTAGAAAAATTATTTGATATTAAAATACCAGAAGGAGATTATGATACAATTTCTGGATATATTATTGAGATACTTGGAAGAATTCCAGAAGAAAATGAAACTCCACTTGCAAGTGTTGAAACTGAAGATATGATGTATAAAGTGGAAAAAGTAAAAGATAATAGAATAATGAAGATAAGGGCAACAAAGAAGGAAATGCCTGTGCCTGAAGATACAGATGAAAGTATAGAAGAAAAATAATATGAATGAATACATAAATAATGCAAATTTAATAAAAATTGAAATAGTCGTATTAGCTTTCTTTATATATTCATTTGTAGGATGGAGTATGGAAACAATTAGAATATGGATTAAGACAGGAAAAAGAGTAAATAGAGGTTTTTTGATTGGTCCATATTGTCCTATTTATGGTGTTGGAATTATATCAATTTCTCTTTTATTAGAAAAATTTAGAACAAATATTGCATTATTGTTTTTACTATCAATGATTTTGTGTGGCTTTTTAGAATATTTTGTAAGTTTTTTTATGGAGAAGTTTTTTAACGCTAGATGGTGGGATTACTCGAATGTTAGATTTAATATAAATGGTAGAATATGCTTAAAAAATCTTTTATTTTTTGGAATAGCTGGTACATTGGTTGTTTATTACATAAATCCATTTTTGATTAGGCTATTACAAACATTGGATACTAAATATTCCTTTATATTATTTGCAATACTTACGGTAGGATTTACTGTTGATTATATTTTTTCATTCGTTGTTATAAGGAGCTTTAAAAAAGAAGTATTTAGGCAAAAGGATAATACCGAAGAAATATCTAAGATGGTTGCAAAAATAGCTGAAGACAAGGCAGATGAAATCGAAGAAAAAATCATAACTACCACAAGGAATGTAAAATACATAACATTAAAACTACAAAGAAATGCTATTTATAAAGGAAGAAAATTTGCTAAAAATGGTGAGCTTATGATAAATGAGTTTTCTAAAAAAGCAGAATTTAGAAAGCAGTTATTTGTTTCAAGATTAAAGCATTCAAGTGAAAAAGCAAAAGATAAGCTTACCGAGTTTAAATATATTCAGTATACAATTACTAGTAATGTTGTAAGAGAATTTAGAAAAAGATCAGTATTAACAAAGAGACTTATGAATGCGTTCCCGAAACTTAAAATTAGTATTAAGTCTAAAAATAGTGATAAATAAAAAAAACACTTGATTTTTGTATTTCAATGTGTTAAACTAAATGATAGTCAGTTTATTTTTAAAATGGAGGTGCATAGAAATGGCAAAGTGTGCAGTATGCGGAAAAGAAACGACATTTGGAAATCAATTAAGTATTACACGTTCACATATCAGTAAAAGAACGTCAAAACCAGTTAAACCAAATCTTAGAAAAGTAAAAGCTGTAGTTGATGGAAAAACACAAAAAGTTACAGTTTGTTCGAAATGCTTACGTTCAGGAAAAATTCAAAGAGCTGTTTAATGTATAAAATTTAGTGAAAGGAGCCTAAATTTATGCTAGCTAAATTATGGAAAAAATTATTATTTGCTATATGTATTATTGCTTGTTTGTTCAATATTACATACAAATTGGTAAATAGACATTCTTTGAAATCGAATTTAGAAAGTGTAAATGATGGTGAGACTGTATTTGATCTTTCATCTGAGAGTGAAGGTTCATCTGAAGGAGCTACAAATAACAATAGTAATAATACTAGTGATGGCGAAGATGATAACGACAAAGCCCCTATTGAATATGATGGGGTGAAAAGAGTAGTCATTTATGATGCTGATGGAAATATTGTTGATGAGTATAATACAGCAGATAATGTAGAGGATATACTTTCTAGTGTTGATGATTCAAATCGCGCTGTTATTTATGATAAGAATGGAAATCTTATTATAGATTCGAGAAATCCAGAAGAAAGAAAAAATCTTATAGAAAGAATCAAAAATAGTAATTTATTAGATAAAGACAAATATAGAATTGAAATTGAAGAAAGAGAAGCAAACGAAGTGTATACAGATGTGCCTGTTTATGAAAAAGAGGATGTTCAATATGATGCAGGCGACAACAAGAATTATATATACAAGTATAGAGAGTATTTAGATGTATTTAGAAATTAAAAAGATTGCATATAAGAAAGAGGTGTAAGAGATGAATAAAAATATCCAACCAAAATATGGACCATCAAAAATTACTTGTGCATGTGGAAATGTTATTGAAACAAATTCTACAAAACCTGATATGAAGGTAGATATTTGTTCAAATTGTCATCCATATTGGACAGGAAATTTGAAACAAAATACTACTGGTGGTAGAGCTGATAGATTCAAGAAAAAATATGGAATCAAATAAAATTCTAAAAGTTTTTTAGAGTTTGTTTGTTGTGCCAAATTTATGATGTAGGTTTGAGTATGTTTTTGATAGATGAGTATATACATAAAGTATATGCTCATTTCGATTTTGTAGAGACTTGGCTTTGTTGACAAATTATGTAAATTTTTGTATAATTTATGCGACTTATAATGGTGGGGTTTTAGTAAATGTATTATAATTGGGAAGAGAAGACAGATACTGAAGAGCTTAAGATAATTTGTAATTTAATAAAAAATGGTGAGATAGTTATTTTTCCAACAGAAACTGTGTACGGGATTGGTGCAAATGCGTATGATGAGAATGCTGTTGGAAAAATATTTATTGCTAAGGGAAGACCATCAGATAATCCCCTTATAGTACATTTGGCGGACAAAAGAAAAATACCAGAAATAGCTGAAGAACTTACTAATGTTGAACAAGAACTTGTAGATAATTTTATGCCAGGACCCTTTACCTTAATCATGAAGAAGAAACCAATCATTCCAGATATAGTCACAGGTGGACTTGAAACAGTAGCAGTGAGAATACCAGACAATATAATTGCAAGAGCCATTATACAATTTTCTGGAGTACCAATAGCTGCTCCAAGTGCTAATATTTCTGGAAAACCGAGTGGAACAGATATTAACGACATTAGAAATGAATTAGAAGGAAAAGTTTCTGCTATAGTTGATGGAGGAAAGACTCAGATTGGACTTGAATCAACTGTAGTAAAGGTTGAAAATGAAGTACCTATAATTTTAAGACCACGGAAAAATTACTCCAGAAGAAATAAAAAAAGTTGTAGGAGATGTACAGATTGATCCAAATGCATTTAGTAAAGTGAGTAGTACCGAAATTGTTCAGAGTCCAGGAATGAAGTATAAACATTATGCACCAGAGACAAAGTGCGTACTTATCAATCGTACCAACGAACTTGATCAATTATTTGATTTGAATAGATATATAAAACAGTATGGATCAAATGTTGTAGTTATAGGATTTGAAGAACATGCTGATAAGCTTGTATTACCTGATGGATACTTTTTGGTTGTTTCAAAAAAGAATGATTTAGAAGAATATGCAAAAAACATATATTCATTACTTAGAAAAGCAGATGAAATAAAACCCAAGATTATTCTGATAGAAGGAGTTCCAAAAGAAGGAATAGGGTATGCAATAATGAATAGACTTATAAGGACATGTGGATATGATATTATAGATAAATAAAGTATTTAAGTATGACTCAGCTTAAATACTTTTTTGTTTAAATGTATTGAAAAATATGCTTTTTTGATATAGAATGAGAATGATTTATTAGGGGTGAAAGAACCTATTTGTGGAGGTAAATATATGAGTAAAAAAACGATTAGAGATATCGATTTAAAAGGAAAAAAAGTATTAGTAAGATGTGACTTTAATGTTCCATACGATGAAAATAGGGTTATTACAGATAATAGAAGAATAGTCGCAGCACTTCCAACAATAAAATATTTACTTGATAACAATTGTAAAGTTATTTTATGTTCACATCTTGGAAGACCAAAGGGAGAAGTAAAACCAGAATTTTCTCTTGATATCATTGCAAAAGAATTGTCAAGACTTTTAGAAAAAGAAGTAATTCTTGCAAGAGATGTAGTAGGTCCCGATGCAAAAGGAAAAGCATCAAATCTACAAGAGGGTGAAATATTATTATTAGAAAATGTTAGGTTTGAGCCGGGTGAAGAAAAAAATGATGAAAATTTATCAAGAGAATTTGCATCTCTTGCAGAAATATATGTAAATGATGCATTTGGTACAGCACATAGAGCACATAGTTCAACTACTGGAGTTGCAAGTTTTTTGCCAGCTGTTTCAGGATTTCTTATTGAAAAGGAATTAAAATTTTTAGGTGATAGTTTGGAAAATCCACAAAGACCATTTATGGCTATTTTAGGTGGAAAAAAAGTATCTGACAAAATAGGTGTCATTACATCTTTACTAGACAAAGTTGACGTACTAATTATTGGTGGAGCTATGACATATACTTTCCTTAAATCTATGGGATATGAAGTTGGAAAGTCAATATGCGAACTTGATAAATTAGACTTAGCCAGCGATATTATGGAAAAAGCTAAAGAAAAAGGTGTAAAATTTATGCTTCCAGTAGATACAAAGCTTGGGAAAGAATTTGACCCAAATACAGAAAGCATGATTGTTAAGAGTGATAGTATTCCTGCAGATTGGCAAGGTTTTGATATAGGCCCAGAAACAATTAATATTTATATTGAAGAATTAAAAAATGCAAAAACTGTCATTTGGAATGGACCACTTGGACTTTCAGAGTTTGAACAATTTGCAGATGGTACGAATGAGATAGCAAAAGCACTTGCTGAAATTGATGCAATAAAAATAGTAGGTGGTGGAGATTCTGCAGCAGCAATTGAAAAAGCTGGTCTTTCTGACAAATTCACACACATATCTACAGGCGGCGGAGCAAGTCTTGAATTTTTAGAGGGTAAAAAATTACCAGGAATAGAAGCATTATTAGATAAATAAAATGAGGAGATATAGAAAATGAGAAGAAAAGTAATAGCAGGAAATTGGAAGATGAATATGCTTCCAAATGAAACAATAGAATATATACAAAATTTGGAACCACTTATAAAAGATGCAGATGCAGATGTAATACTTTGTGTTCCATATTTAGATATTTGGTATGCTACAATGCATGCTCAAGGGACAAATATAAAAATTGGTGCTCAAAATATGCATTATGAAGAAAAAGGAGCATACACTGGTGAAGTTTCACCACAAATGCTAAAAGCATCACTTGTAGAATATGTAATTATTGGTCATTCTGAAAGAAGGGAATATTATAATGAAACAGATGAATCTGTAAATAAAAAATTAAAAGCAGCATTTGAAATTGGTTTAAAACCAATAGTTTGTGTTGGTGAAACTCTTTCTCAAAGAGAGGCTGGAAAAGCAGTAGAGATAATTACATCTCAAACAGATAAAGCTCTAGAAGGATTATCTCCAGAGCAAGTTAGAAATACAATTATTGCATATGAACCAATTTGGGCAATTGGTACAGGAAAAACAGCAACTTCAGATGATGCAAATTCAGCAATAAAAGCTATTAGAAATAAGATAAAAGAATTATATGGCGAAGAAGTTTCAGATGAAGTAATTATTTTGTATGGTGGAAGCGTGAAATCTTCAAATGCAAAAGAATTATTTGAAACTTCAGATATTGATGGAGGACTTGTAGGTGGTGCAAGCTTAAAACCAGACGAGTTTTCAAAGATTGTAAATTATAAGAATGAGTAGAGAGGTTTCGGTGGATTTAAATGAATAGACTTACAATGCTCATGATATTGGATGGCTTTGGCATAAATGAAAGTGAAGAAGCAAATGCTGTAAAAATAGCAAATACTCCAAATTTAAATAAATTATTTTCAGAAAATCCTAGCACAATTATTCATGCGAGTGGAAAATTTGTGGGACTTCCAAACGGTCAGATGGGCAATTCAGAAGTTGGACACACAAATATTGGAGCAGGAAGAATCGTATATCAAGATTTAGCAAAAATTACAAAAGATATTGAGGAAGGAAACTTTTTCTCTGTACCAGAGTTTGTAAAGGCAATAGAAAATGCTCAAAAAAATGGTTCAAAACTTCATATAATGGGATTACTTTCAGATGGTGGCGTACACAGTCATAATAGGCATTTGTATGCATTGCTAGAGCTTGCTAAAAGAAAAGATTTTGATAATGTATATGTACATTGTTTTATGGATGGAAGAGATACACCACCAGCATCTGGAGAAAACTATATCGTAGAACTTGAAGACAAGATGAAGGAAAAAGGTATAGGAAAGATTGCAACTATCTCTGGAAGATTTTATAGCATGGATAGAGACAAGAGATGGGATAGAGTTAAAAAAGCATATGATGCTATGGTATATGGAGTTGGAGAAAAAGCAAGTTCTGCTGTTTCTGCTATAGAAGAATCATATCAAAAAGAATCATTTGATGAGTTTGTTGTTCCTACTGTGATTACTGGACCAACAGGAAATCCAGTTGCTACAATTGAAGATGGCGATTCAGTTATATTCTTTAATTTTAGACCAGACAGAGCAAGAGAAATCACAAGATCATTTGTAGATACTAAATTTAAAGAGTTTAAAACTAAAAAATTGAAAACATACTTTGTTTGTATGACATCATATGATGAAACGATGCCAAATGTAGAGGTAGCATACAAAAAAGAAGAATTGAAAAATACATTTGGTGAATATATAAGTAATAAAGGATTAAAGCAACTTAGAATTGCTGAAACGGAAAAGTATGCACATGTTACATTTTTCTTTAATGGTGGAAAAGAAAAGCAGTATGTTGGTGAGGATAGGATTTTAGTACCTTCTCCAAAGGTTGATACATATGATTTGAAGCCTGAAATGAGTGCTTATGAAGTTACAGAAAAAGTTGTGAAGGCAATTCTTTCAAAAAAGTATGATAGTATAATTTTAAACTTTGCAAATCCTGACATGGTAGGACATACGGGAAGTTTGGAAGCTACTGTTAAAGCTTTAGAAGCAATAGATGAATGTGTAGAGAAAATTCAGGATGCTATAAATGAGGTAAATGGTGTGCTTATTGTTACGGCAGACCATGGTAATTGCGAGCAAATGATAGATTATATCACAAGAGAACCTCACACTGCTCATACTACAAATCCTGTACCACTTGCTATAGTCGGACTTCCATTAAATAAGAAATTAAAAGAAGGAAAACTTGCAGATCTTGCTCCTACAATGCTTACAATAATGGGATTAGATATTCCAGAGGAAATGACAGGAGAGAGCTTGATAGAAGGATAAAAAATGATTAGTTCACCAGAAGAAAAAATATTGTATACAGATATTCAAAAAAAGTTATTTTATGTTGTCCCAGAAAAGTGGGAGTGCATATATTTGTATGCATGTGAGATTGATAGACCACAGAAAAAATCAATTGGAGAAATGTATTTTTATTATCT